>JAFGIH010000652.1 GCA_016929985.1 Thermoleophilia bacterium
CACCTGAACGATCCAGTCGCGGCGTCCCACTTGCGTTTGACCCCTCCCTCCCTGGTATTCTGGGCCGACGCACACGGGCCCACAGGCGCAAAGGGGAGGGGACGAATGAAGAGCGGGTCTGGTCGACGTTGTACCCACGCATGCGGGTTGTCCGTCCTTGCGGTCGTGCTCTCCTTGACGATGCTCTCCCTGGCATTGGCGGTGGTCGGATGCGGGGGCGATGACACCAGCGCGGCCACGACAGTCGCGGCCGGTTCGGGCGAAACCTCGGAGACTACAGCCGCAGGGGCGAGTGGCGAAACGGAGGATATCGCCAAGATGGGCGGGACCGCACTGGCCACCGCGACCATCACCGCATGGAACGAATGCCTCGCCAGGCTCACCACCCTCCTTGAGGGCATGCCCGATCCGGCGACCGTACAGCCACAGGTCGAGGCTTTGAAGGAGGAGTACATACAGAAGTTCGTGGCCTACGGACGGCAGCACCAGACGTTCGATGAGACGCAACTACGCTTCTGGAGGATCGAGCACGGCATAAACAGCCCACCCGCCTACGCCGGCTACCAGACCGCTGCGAACGCATACATCGCCGACGCATCGACTCCCGTTGACTTCATGGATCTGCTTAGGGATTTCAACATCCTCACCCAGTACACGGACTTCGAACTGCTCAAGCGGCAGGAGCCGGAGGAGGCGGCCCGGCTCGGGATCGAGTAGACAGATACGGCGTCAAGCCGCGTACAGACGAGACCTCCGGCAGCGGCCGCGAGAGGGAGTGACCACATGTTGAGGGGCATTGTGATGGGGAAACGGTTTCTGCGTGTCGGGATCATGCTTATGGTGATCTTTGCCGCCCTTTTGGCGACTTCGGCGTGCGGTGGTGGCGAGGATTCCGCAGCCGAGACCACGCTGAACGGGGCGGCCCCAGGGAATGCGGACTCGGGCGACGCCGTCGCGCTGCGCTACACCTACGACGTCGGCGATGCGTGGGCCCATGAGCTGGTGACCGTCACCGAGGCCACCGCCGAGGGCTTCGGGGAAGACGGCGGCGCGGAGGCCGTCCCCACGAGTCAGACCAAGGTGCGGGTGACCACCACTGTGGCAGCGGTTGATGACGGCGTGGCCACCTTGGGCATGGTCTACGAGACGCTGGAGAGTGTCGTCGACGGGCAGGCCCAGGCGCTGGACGCCACCTTCACCCAGGACCTTACCGTGAGGGTGGATCAAACCGGGAAGATCGTCCAGGACCAGGCGACAACCACCAGCGGGGCGCCCTCCGAGGGACTCATCACCGGCCAGATGTTCGATCCGTCCGATTTCAGCAGCCAATTCTCCATCATCTACCCCGAGTCGGGCCAAGCGAAGGTAGGGGAAGAGTGGACGCAGAGCTCCACGGTGCCCATGCCCAGCATGGGCCAAGACCTCACCGTGAACACCAAGGCGAAGCTCACGGGAGTGTCCTCGGAGGGCGGCCGTGAGACCGCCGCCATCGAGTACGAGACCAACATCCCCTTGGACATGACCATAGATCTGGGCGCTTTGTTTGGAGACCTCATGGGTGGCACCGAGGCGGCCGACCTGGTCTTTGTCATGAGCATCAAGGGCGATTTGTCCTATGCAGGCACGGCGCGGGTGGATAGAGCCACCGGGCAGTCCATCACTTCCGACAGCACCGGCTCCATGAAGTTCGAGATGAGCATCACCGACGCGTCGGAGGAGCTCGTCCCCTTGGACCAGCGCGGTCCGTTCGCCACCGATATGAGTATCACCATGACGGCGAAGGAAGTGGAGGTGGGCGCCACATCCGCTCCGACCGCGCCCACCGAGGGCGGGACGACCACGAGCAGCGAGGACTCTGGGGCAGAAGAGCCGGAGCCGGAACCGGCGGGGATCACGCACGCCGAAGACCTCAGCCCCACCATCGTGCTCCCCGCGGGATGGGCGATGGATCAGGCCCTCACCGCCGCCGACGTGGAAGCGGTCATCAGCCGCTCGGGATACACGTATTGGCCGGAGCCCAACAGTGATGCCGCGGCGGGCAAGCCCGCGGGCAGCTTCTACGACGGCAGTCAGATCGACACCAAGATCATGTTCCGCGCCTACACGCAGGGCGGGTCTGCCGAGTACGAGCGCCTGGCCGGCTTCGTGATCGAGCCGCAAGAGATCGCCGCCGACCTCTGGGACAAGCTGATAGTGGGCACCGACAAGTTCTCCACCGATCCGCTGATCACCGCACTCATCCTGCGCGGTGATGTGTGCATGAGCATCCAGTGGCGCCCCGAGCAGTACAGCGACATCGATCCGCTCGACCTGGCAGTGGGCCTGGCCGACATGTTCGTCGCCAAGCTCTTCAAGGCGCAGTGAGGCTGGGAGAGGGTGAATAGGAATTGACTGCGAGTGAGATCGGCCTATGACAGGGGCAAGGGGAGCGAGTCGTTCTCCACACATATAGCTCGGGAGGCCGCCCGGGGGGGCTTAGCGGCACGAGCCTATCGCCCGTGAAGCACCCCCGTGTTGGGTCTAGTTGGCCCGAGCAGGAGGTGCTTCTGTATGAAAGCCAAGAAACTACTCCTTCTGGTCGCATTCGTCCTGCTCTCGATTGCGCTGGTGCTGGGTGTCACCGGGCTGACCGTGGCCGCTCCGGCGACGGCCGTCAGGGGGGACGTCACGTTCGTCGATTGGCCGGTGTTTGGACCCTATGTCGTTGACGAAGCAAGTGGCACCTGGGTTTGGTCTGACAACGTAATCGTCTGGGAGCTGTCCGGGGACTTGGTGGGTACCTACACGCTGTACTCCACTTACTCCGGGAAGATCGGCGTGACTGCTGACAAGATCACGGGGACTGCCACCTTCGAAGGGACGCTCAGAGGGGAACCCATCGCCTGGTCCGCTACCGTGAACGGTTCCGGGAAAAGTGACCCTGCGTACTACTTCGCAGGAAGGAACTTCTGGAAGTCGACTCTGGTCGACGGCATGAAGGGGCAGATCACCATTCACCAGTACTATAACGAAGACCTCGGCCTAGACGACACGGTCTACTGGGGCGAACTCAAATAGGGGCGTGATGGGTTCCCGCGTGCGCGGTGCCACGTGCTCTCCTTGCGCGCCCGCTGACGAATGGCTGAGACCGGAGGCCCCTCGGGGCCTCCGGTCTTGTGTGGTTCGAGCCGGCTACCATCGAGCGGCGGTCTTCCTTGCGCGACTCAGGCAGTTGTGCTACAAGGAAACAAAATGTGTCACAAGTTACCGCCTCGGGGGGTGTCCTGGTGCGGAGTATGTCCATACGGCAGTTGAGAGACTCGCTTTCCTCGCTGGGGGAGATCGTCGAGAGGGACCGGGAGATCCTCATCACCCGCC
>JAFGIH010000073.1 GCA_016929985.1 Thermoleophilia bacterium
GCCCCGACCATCGACGCGCACGCCCTGCTACGGTTGGCCTTGGCGCTGGCTGCCACCGCGTTTCTCGTGGCCGTCTTCTTCATCTCTGTGTGGACCTCGAGGTCACATCGCCGCGACCGGATGCTGCGCGCCTCTGAGGTCGTATTCCTCCTCGGACTGCTCTCCGCCCTCTCGATCCTCCTGGCGATCGCCCCACCCGGCGAAACGGACGCGTTCCCCACCGCGCAGGTGGTTCTTCTCGCAGTGTCGGGGGTCGTATTCTCCATGAGTCTGACGATTCACGAATACAGCACGGCCGAGAACGCCGAACTGGTCGACACGGCAACGGTCGACGCCCTGACGCGCGTGGCCAGCCACCGGGTGTTCCACGACCGGCTGGCCCACGAGTGCGACCGAGCCTACCGCTTCGGCGACTGCTTCATGCTGATCATGATCGATCTCGACGACTTCCATCAGGTGAACAACCGGTACGGCCACGGCGTGGGAGACACGATCCTTTACGATCTGGCCCGCCGATTCAAGACCCAACTCCGCGAGATAGACCTCCTAGCCCGCTTCGGAGGCGACCAGTTCGTGATGATCCTCCCGCACACATACGAGAAGGGTGGCCTCGAGGTGGCGGAACGCGTCCGCCAGCACACCGCCGGTTGGGTCTTCTTGAGCGAGGAGGGCTCCGAGGCGCGCATAACCGTCAGTGTAGGGCTCTGCTCCTATCCGACCGACGGCGCCTCTCCACCCGAGTTGGTGGAAGTGGCCCAGAAGGCCCTCGCCTTCGCCAAGAACATGGGCGGCAACCAGGTACAACTCTACCGCGATCTACCGAGCAGGCAGCCGCCGGGCAACGTGATCTCGCTTCCCAACTTCGGGCGGGGCGCCATTGTCCGCAGCCTCAACGCCGCCGTCGACGTGCGCGACGGATACACCCACGAGCACTCCCGCCTAGTGTCCGAGTTGTCTGCCGCCATTGCCAAGCGTATTGGCCTGCCGACATCCGAGGTCACCCGGGTGCGCGTCGGCGCGTTGCTCCACGACGTAGGCAAGATCGGCGTCCCCGACGCGGTCTTGGCCAAGGAAGGCGGCCTCAGCCCGGAGGAATGGGATTCCATCCGCAGGCATCCCGTGCTGGGCAAACAGATCATGGAACAGGCTCCCGAACTCACCGACGTCATCCCGTTGGTCCTGTACCACCAAGAGCGCTACGACGGCACCGGATACCCTGGGCGGCTCCAAGGAGACGAGATCCCGCTGGGAGCACGCATAATCGCGGCCGCCGACGCCTACCACGCTATCCGGTCCGACCGGCCCTACCGATCGGGCAGGACCCACAGAGAGGCAGTGTGCGAGATCAGCAGGTGCAGCGGCGGACAGTTCGATCCCCACATCGTCGATACGTTGTTCGACGTGCTGGAGAACGATGAGAGGCTCCGCGAACTGCTCCTGCCCGAATCAGAGCGCCTGCGCTCAGAGGAACCCCCGCCACCTCGCGCG
The DNA here is from genome assembly GCA_016929985.1 of Thermoleophilia bacterium. Next base: position 1,489 of record JAFGIH010000073.1, read on the forward strand.
GTATCGCCCGCCGCCACGGTGCTCAGCGATCGGAGAGCGTAGAACGCCGTCCGCCACTCCCTGCTCTCAGAACATCATCGCCAGTCCGTACAGGTGCCATATGAACACCCCTGCAAAGACCAACAGCATCCCTATCGCAGCGATAAGAGCCTTCCGATACCGCTTCAGTTGCCAGACGAGGAGGCTCGCCAAGACCACGGCCAGCACCTTGAATACGCCCGCCCAGGCGGGGTTCACCTCGAACAAGAAACCCATGACAGGGTTGCCCTCTTGGAACCCGTGGGCCAAGGCGTTGAGAGTCAGCCCAAAATCGGCGATGTTGAGGACGTTGACTACGACCAGGAGCCAGAAGAGCGCCTTGGGTTGATTGCGCAGGCCCACGAGCGTGCAGTGAAGCATCCCGGCATCCGACGTATCCAGCTCTCTTCTGTCGAAACCGGTCCGCCGGTCCCTGAACGTATGCTGCCTCTGCCGGCGCCTGTCGCCGGCGCGGCGCTCACATTGGGTGTCGTCGCCCATGTCGACGAGTATATCGTCTCAGTCGTCGTATTGCACAAGCGCAGCAGTTCCCTCAATCAGGGTTCTACCCGCCTTGAGCCGCTCCCACTCTCTGTGGAGCACCGGAGCGGCAAACACCAAGCCGATGATCGAGATGATCCCTCCCAGGCTGATCACGAAGCCGGACACGTATTCGTAGAGAAATGGAGCCGCCAGCGTGCCGAGCAGCCCGGCAACCTGGATGCACGTCTGCTCGAGCCCCTGGACACTTCCCAGCCACCGCGGCGGTACCACTTGAACGAGGAAGGCCGCTTTGGCCGGATAGGACCACGCCACCGCAAGACCTTCCACGACGCTGAACACGAGGAAGAGGGTCAGATTGGTGGTCGACCCGTAGATGATCCAGGCCACTGCCGAGACCAGGTACCCCGAGAACATCAGAGCCCACCTGTTGTAGCGGTCGGCCAGATAGCCCCCCACGAAGGATAGGAGCATGGGGATGCTGAAAGCCACCCAGGTCCAACTGATGAAGCTCATGGATGCACCAAGGTGGCGCAGCCAGAGGCTCCAGAGCACCTCCCACACTCCCATCGCGAAGTGCCCGGTGAAGGCCACCAAGAAGAATGCCACCACCGGTTTCGTGATCAACTGCCGGTACGATGGACGCACGACTTTGATCTCGCGCCGGCGCCGTGCATGTTCCGGTTCCTTGATGGTGACCAGCAGCACTAAAGCGGTGACGGCGGACAGCGCGCAGCCGAAAAGGAAGATGGCATAGAAGGCCCAGGTGCCCTGCCCTCCCCCGAGGGTGTAGAGGGGCACCGCCAGGAGCGGGCCGGCCACCAACCCGCCGAATTGAGCCGTCGTGTACCATCCGTAGGCCTGGCTGCGGGTCTGTTCGGTCGATAGCTCGGCTATGAGGGCCTGTCCCGCGGGAGTGACGGCGGCCGCACCCATACCCTCCAACAGCCTGAAGACGATGAACCACCAGGGATTCGTGGTCGAGACAAAGAGTCCGGATGCTACGGCGTACAGGACCACCCCTGCCACGATGACAGGCTTGCGGCCTATCGAATCACTGAGTCTACCCAGCGGAGCCGCAAAGAGGAAAGTCCCGACGTAGTACGCTGCTGCGATAACCCCGATAGACCAGATTGAGGCGTGAGCCTGCTCCTGAAGAAACACCGGAAGGTACGGCAAGATGGCCCCGAATCCCGACCACACGACGAACCCCGCTGCACAGATTATGGCAAGCTGGAGCCACTGGGTCTGTTCCGGGCCTTGATCAGATTCACTTGTCTCAGCAGGGTTCATGTGGGAACTTTGCATACAATCGATGGGAACCGGCTGCGCTGGAGAAGCGCAACCGTTCAAGTTACCACGTCACGGATCACCGCGACTATGCGGGAGGAGAGATGTCGGAGCATCCAGGACGGGAGTTCCAAGAACAGACGTCCTACCACAGAGA
>JAFGIH010000653.1 GCA_016929985.1 Thermoleophilia bacterium
GAGATCGACCGGGAGCGCTGCAAGGGCTGCATGCTCTGCATGGAGTTCTGCCCGAAGAAGTGCATCTCGCTCTCCGAAGAGCTGAATCTGAAGGGATACTTCGTGGCCGCTTTCGACGCGGCTGCGGACTGTACGGCCTGCGGCAATTGCGCGCTCATATGCCCTGATGTGGCCATCGAGATCGTCGCAAGCATGGAGGCCGCGCAGGCGGTGGGAGTATGAAGCGGCTCATGAGCGGCAACGCCGCGCTGGGAGAAGCCGCCGTCCTCTCCGGGTGCACCCACTACTTCGGCTATCCCATCACCCCCCAGAACGAGCTGACCGAGTACATGGCCAAGCGCATGGGCGAACTGGGGCTGTGCTTCATCCAGTCGGAGAGTGAGATCGCGGCCATCAACATGGTGCTGGGCGCGGCCGCGGCCGGCGCCCGCTCCATGACCTCGTCGAGCGGGCCAGGCATCAGTCTGAAGCAGGAGGGCATCTCCTACCTGGCGGCCGATGAGCTGCCCGCGGTCGTCGTCAACATGATGCGCGGCGGCCCCGGCATGGGCAACATATCCGCGGCGCAGTCCGACTACTTCCAGGCCACCCGCGGTGGCGGCCACGGCGACTACAACACGGTCGTCCTCGCGCCCGGGTCGGTGCAGGAACTCACCGAGGTGGTGCCTCTGGCCTTCGACCTGGCTGACAAGTACCGCAATCCCGTGGTCATCCTGGGCGACGGCATGCTCGGCCAGATGATGGAGCCGGTCGACTTCGACGACCTCCAGCGACCTGCCGACTACGCGAAGGACTACATCCTCACCGGCGCCCAAGACCGGCCGGCCCGCACGATCCACTCCCTCATCTTCGACACCAAGTTGCAGGAGGAGCATAACTGGAAGCTCCACCGCAAGTTCCAGCTCATGGAGCAGAACGAGGTCAGCTACGACACCTACCTCACTGATGACGCCGAGCTGATCGTCGTTGCGTACGGCATCGGGGCGCGGATCGCGAAGGGCGCCATCAGGCGGCTGCGTCAGGAGAATCTCAAGGTCGGGCTGCTGCGGCCCATCACCCTCTGGCCCTTCCCCACGAAGGCCCTCCGGGACATGGCGCAGACGGTGAGCGACTTCTTCGTGTTCGAGATGAGCGCCGGCCAGATGGTCGAAGACGTGAGACTCGCGCTCGAAGGCAGAGGCCACGTGCACTTCTACGGGAGGCCGGGGGGCGTCATCCCCATGCCCATCGAACTGGCCCGGATCATCTCGCGCCACTACATCCAGGCGCAGGCCCGCGGCAAGAGGAAAAAACGATGAAGGCGGTCTACGAGCGACCCAAGCTCTTTAAAGAGGCGCACTTTCACTACTGCCCCGGGTGCGGCCACGGCATCATCAACCGGCTGCTCATGGAAGTCATCGACGAGATGGGTCTGGACGGCAGCGCCATCTGCGTAGCCCCTGCCGGGTGCGGCATGCTGCTCTACAACTACTTCGAGATCGACGTCATCGAGTCTGCCCACGGGCGCGGCGCCGCCGTCGCGACCGGCATCAAGCGGGTCAGGCCGGAGAACCTGGTGCTCTCCTATCAGGGCGACGGCGACCTGGCCGCTATCGGCACGGCTGAGGGCTTCCACGCCGCCAACCGGGGCGAGAACATCACCGTGATCTTCGTCAACAACGGGGTATACGGCATGACCGGCGGCCAGATGGCCCCCACCACCCTGCTCGAGCAGGTGACCACCACCACCCCCTGCGGCCGCGATTCCTGCGCGACCGGTCACCCGGTTCGCATATGCGAAGTGTTCGCCGTGCTCGACGGCACGGCCTACCTGGAACGCGTGGCAGTGAACAAGCCCGCCGCGGTGCGGAAGGCCAAGAAGGCCATCGCCAAGGCCTTCCAGTGTCAGCTCGACGGACGGGGCTTCTCACTGGTCGAGATCCTCTCCCCCTGCCCGGTCAACTGGAAGATGGCCCCGCTCGACGCCTGCAAGTGGATCGACGAGGTCATGGTGAAGCAGTTCCCGCTGGGCGTGGTGAAGGACACAGCGGCCGGCGCCGGCGCCGCGGCCGGCGCCGGCGACCCGGAGGCGGCTGCATGCTGACGGCCACTATCTTCTCGGGCTTCGGCGGACAGGGCGTCCTCTCGATGGGCTCCACCCTGGCGACCGCCGCCATGCTACAGGGCAGGTACGTAACCTATCTGCCCAGTTATGGCGTCGAGGTGCGCGGCGGCACGGCCAACTGTACCGTGGTCGTCTCCGACGAGGAGATCGCCTCGCCCGTGGCCTCGGAGCCGGAGTTCGTGGTGGCCATGAACCAGCCCTCCTTCGCCCGTTTCCAGAGCATCCTGCAGGCCGGGGGACTACTGTGCGCCAACTCCTCCATCGTGAACACCGACTCGGCACGGAGCGACATCGAGATGCTCGCCATCCCCACCAGCGAACTGGCGGAGAAGCTGGGGACCATCAAGGTGGCCAACATGATCATGCTGGGGGCCCTCGTCAGGGCGAGCGACATGATCTCCTACGACGCCATGGTGGAGAACCTCACCGAGATCCTCGGCGAGAGCAAGGCCAAGCTTCTCAAGGTCAACAAGGAAGCCCTCGCGTTGGGATACGACTACGCAAAGGATCAGGCATATGGTCATCAAGCAGCTGTCCGTTAGCCTCGACAACGTTCCGGGGAGTTTCTCCACCATCAGCGAGATCCTGGGGCGTGAGGGCGTGAACATCCGAGCCATCTCTGTCGCCGACACCTCCGACATCAGCACGGTGCGCTTCGTGGTGGACGATCCCGAGAAAGCGAAGAACATCCTCGTCGGCACCGGTCACGTCCCCAAAGAGACCGAGGTGCTGGCCGTCGAGATACCCGACCATCCGGGTGCCGTGAACGCCGTGCTGAAGCCGCTCAAGGCCGCCGGCATCAACGTGCACTACCTCTATCCTCACCTGGGTCGCATCCACGACAACGCCATCGTCATCTTGGGCGTGGACAAGACCGAGGAGGCCCAGAAGGTCCTCGCGCAGAATTGGGTCAACACCCTGGGGCCCGAGGCGTACAACCTGTAGCGGTACCGCTGCGCCGGGCCATCCGGCCACCCTTCCCCCTCCGCATAAAGCCGCGGCCCTATTCAGCCGATACAAAGGGCTGGAAGGCACTGTCGGCA
>JAFGIH010000654.1 GCA_016929985.1 Thermoleophilia bacterium
CTGGTGGTCGGCCAGACGACCGTTCTCCTGGTGAGATTCCTTCGCGAAGTGGGCGTTGTGAGCCGCGCCTTCGTCCTAGGGACCGCCCTGTGGTTCCTTGGCTACAAAGCGGGCCTTATCAGGGTGACCGAATCGTCGCGTGAGAAGGGCGCCGGTGTTTTTGCCGGCCTTGCCGAGAGTGATGTCGACGGTCTCATGGCCCGCTTCACCGAGGAGGTCCTGGCGCCCCGATTCCACGCCGCCGCGATGGCCGCCTTGGCCGAGCACCAAGACGCAGGTGATCACGTGATGGTGATCTCGGCTGCCCTCGACCCTGTGGTGGGGGCGCTCTGCAGGCATCTTGGAGTGGACGACTTCGTGGGGACTCCGTGCGAGGTGGTCGACGGGCGGTACTCCGGCCGCCTTACCGGTCCTAGTCCTCACGCCGCGGAGAAAGTGAGGGTGGCGGCCGCCTGCATGCAACGCCGCGGCGCCGACCCCGCGGATTGCTGGGCCTACGCCGACCACGGCTCCGATGTGGCCCTGCTGAAGTCAGTGGGGCATCCGGTGGCGGTGAATGCGCACAGCGCACTTCTGAGAGTCGCCCGGCAGGAGGGCTGGCCGATACTTCCATGATCCATAGCACGACCACTCCGAGGAGGCGGGCAGATGGCTGACACGTTCCCAAAGGATCTCGCCGAGAGTCGCGACATCGACCGGCTGTCTATCGATACCATCCGCACGTTGGCTATCGACGCGGTGCAGAAGGCGAACTCCGGTCATCCCGGCATGCCGCTGGGAGCCGCGCCGATGGCCCATGTCCTTTGGACGCGGTATCTCAAGTTCGATCCGGCTCATCCTGACTGGCCCGACCGCGATCGTTTCGTGCTCAGTGGGGGCCACGGGTCGATGTTGCTCTACGCACTCCTGCATCTGGCGGGTTTTGGGTTGTCCATAGACGACCTGAAGGCGTTCCGCCAGTGGGGGAGCCGGACTCCCGGGCACCCCGAGCGGGGACTCACGCCGGGGGTCGAGACGACCACCGGGCCGCTGGGGGCAGGTCTTTCCAACGCGGTGGGCATGGCCATCGCCGAGGCCTTTCTGGCCGCCACCTTCAACCGGCCGGAGTATCCCCTGGTCGATCACTTCACGTATGTGGAGGTGGGGGACGGCGATCTCATGGAAGGCGTGGCCTCGGAGGCGGCTTCTCTTGCCGGGCATCTGGGATTGGGCAGGCTGGTCGTCCTGTATGACGACAACCGCATCAGCATCGAGGGCTCCACGGACCTGGCCTTCACCGAAGACGTGGGCAAGCGGTTCGAGGCCTATGGCTGGCAGGTGCTCACCGTGGACGACGGCAACGACTTGGGCGCTATCGACGCGGAGATCGCCGCGGCGCGCGCGGACACCATGAGGCCCACTTTCATCAAGGTCCGCACGGTCATCGGGTACGGCAGCCCCAACAAAGCGGGGACCGCCGAGAGCCACGGAGCCGCCCTGGGCGATGAAGAGGTCAGGCTTACCAAGGAGGCCTTGGGATGGCCGCCCGACCTGTTCTTCGCCGTGCCGGAGCGGGTCGTGGAGCAGTACGAGGGGGTGGCCGCCGGCGGAGCCGCGGCCAGGGCCGGTTGGGAGGAGATGCTGGCCGGGTATCGAGAGGCGTATCCGGACCTTGCCCGGCAATGGGACCAAGCGATGTCCGGGCGGCTGCCGGACGGATGGAAGACAAGCCTGCCTGAGTTCCAGGCAGGTCAGAAGATGGCCACCCGGGCTGCATCGGGCAAGGTGCTGAACGCCCTGGCTGCTGTCGTGCCCACTCTTGTGGGGGGCTCCGCCGATCTGGCTCCCTCGAACAACACCTACTTGAAAGGGCTCGGCGACTTCCAGGCCGATCAGCCTGGGGGCCGCAATCTACGCTTTGGTGTCCGTGAACACGCCATGGGGGGGGTCGTCAACGGTATGGCCTACCACGGCGGGTTGTGCCCCTTCGCGGGCACGTTCTTCATCTTCACCGACTACATGAGGCCGTCCATCAGGCTCGCCGCGTTGTCAAAGCTCCCGGTGGTCTTCGTGCTCACCCACGACAGTGTCGCGTTGGGGGAGGACGGGCCCACCCATCAACCTATCGAGCACCTTGCGTCCTTGCGGGCCATGCCTAACCTGGTGGTGATACGGCCCAGCGACGCGAACGAGACGGCGGTAGCTTGGCAGGCCGCTTTGGAGAGACGGACGGGCCCCACCGCCTTGGTGCTCAGCAGACAGGCTTTGCCGGTGTTGGACCGTTATGTCGTGGCGCCCGCGGAAGGTCTGCTGAGAGGCGCCTACGTGCTCAAAGACCCGCCTGCCGGAGATCCGCGGGTCATCCTCATCGCGACTGGGTCTGAGGTGCATCTTGTACTCGAAGCCGCCGAGGTGCTGGCCGGTGGCGGAGTGTCCGCGAGAGTGGTGGCAATGCCCAGTTGGGAGCTTTTCGAGGAGCAGAGCGCCGCCTATCGTGAGGAGGTTCTGCCGGCGCATATCCAGACGAGAGTGGTCATCGAGGCCGCGGCGACGTTCGGCTGGGAGCGCTACGTTGGGAGTGGTGGGACGGTCATAGGCATAGACCACTTCGGCGCGTCGGCTCCGGCGGGCGTGCTCTATGAGAAGTTCGGGCTGACGGTCGAGAAAGTGGTTGAGAGTGCTCTCGAACTGGTAGGCTGAGAAGGGTAGGGCCATAGGGTCGGAGAGGGCTCAGATAGCCTGAGAAACGCTGATGAAAGGCTGGTGGGCGGCGTGGCGGACAACAGTACCGACCAGAGTCGCAGGTCGAAGGTCCTGCTGGACGAAGACCAGATCGGTCGCACGCTTACACGGATGACCCACGAGATAGCCGAACAGGCTCCCGATCTCAAGGGATTGGTGCTCGTGGGTATCCAGTCCGGTGGGGTCGACCTGGCCGCCCGCTTGGCCAAGCTGTTCACGGCCTTCTACGACATCAGCCCGCCCACGGGCGCCATAGACATCACGTTCTATCGGGACGACCTCGACATACGGCTGGGGAAGGAATACGGGCAGCCGAAGGTCCGGGAGACCGACCTGCCCTTCGACATCAACGGCAAGACCGTGGTGCTGGTGGACGATGTACTGTACACGGGCCGCACCATCCGGGCGGCCATCGACGCGTTGTTCGACTACGGACGTCCTGTGGCGGTGCGATTAGCGGTCTTGGTCGATCGTGGCCACCGCGATCTACCAATCCGGCCCGATTTCGTCGGCAAGAACGTGCCCACGAGCCGCAGCGAGCGGGTGGAGGTGCATCTGGCCGAGGTCGATGGGGTGGACCAGGTGGTCATCGAGGAGTAGGGGCTGCACGAGGTCGCTCCGATCAGTCACAGTGAGTGACGCCCCGGCGGCGTACCTGCCCGCTCGCTCCTGCCGTCTGCACTCACTCGCCGGCACGCTCTGCACAGCGGGTACGCTGTGGA
>JAFGIH010000655.1 GCA_016929985.1 Thermoleophilia bacterium
GGCCGTCGAGACGCCCATCGGGGCGATGCCGACCCCCGAGGCTCTCGACCTGTCGGGGATCGACGTTCCGGCCGAGGATCTCAAGACCCTTCTCACCGTCGATGTAGAGGCGTGGAAGGCAGAAGCCGAGAACCTGTCGGCGTACTACGATGGGTTCGGCGAAAGACTCCCCGCCGCTCTCCGCGATCAACTGAGAGCGCTGCGGGATCGTCTAGACGGGAGGTGAGCGATGACCGCACCGGCTGCCGAACTGAATCCCCTTGCCGCCGAGTTGAACCAGGTCCTACGACAGGAAGCGCCGGCTGTGATGCGGGTGTTCTCGGAGTTGGGCAAGAAGCTGTACTTTCCGAAGGGGATACTCACGCAGTCCGCCGAGGCGAACCAGAAGGCCACCCGATATAACGCCACCATAGGCGAAGCGCGGGAGATGCACGAGCCCATGGGGCTCCCCGCCATCACGCGGCACCTGAGCGATCTGAAGCCCGACCAAGCTCTTCCGTACGCGCCGTCGGCCGGCCGGGCCGATCTGCGGAAGGCGTGGTTGGAAGAGATCAAAGAGAAGAACCCGTCTCTGGGCGATACTCCTACCAGCCTGCCCGTGGTCACGAGCGGCATCACCCACGGGCTGAGCACCATCGCCGACATGTTCGTCGACGAGGGCGACATCCTCTTTCTGCCCGACCAGGTGTGGGGCAACTACAAGCTCGTCTTTGGCGTGAAGCGCGGCGCCCGCACGGTGAACTACCATCTCTACGATGAGAACGGGGCTTTCGACCTGAAGGGGCTCCGCAGCCTGCTCAAGGATCACGCGAGCATCGGCAAGATCATCGTGCTCTTGAACTTCCCCAACAACCCCACGGGCTACTCGGTCACGCCGGCCGAAGCCGACGGCATCCGTGACATCCTTGTGGAGATCGCGTCGCAGGATTGTGATGTGGTGGCCCTGTGCGACGACGCCTATTTTGGACTGTTCTACAGCGACGAAGCTCTCAAGGAGTCTGTGTTCACGCGGCTTGCCGACGCCAGCCCGAACATCCTCGCCGTGAAGCTCGATGGTGCATCCAAGGAGGACTATGCGTGGGGTCTGCGCGTGGGTTTCATCACCTACGCCATAGCCGGGGGCGCCGGCGCCTACGAGGCCCTCGAAAAGAAGACGGGTGGCTGCATCCGGGGGACCATCAGCAACTCCCCCAACTTGTCACAGTCGTTGGTGCTTCGCGCGATGTCCGATCCGGACTACCGGGCCCAGAAGGCCGAGAAACACGACATCTTGAGCCGCCGGGCGGCGACGGTCAAAGAGATCCTCGCGCAACCCAGGTTCGCCGAGGCATGGACCATGTACCCGTTTAACGCCGGCTACTTCATGTGCGTGCGCCTGAATGACCTCGATGCCGAGGAGTACCGGATACGGCTGCTGAACGACTATGGGGTGGGCGTGATCTCCACCAGCGATACCGACATCCGCGTGGCCCTGTCATGCGTGGACGAGCAGGATCTGCCCGACCTGTTCGATGTGATGCTCGAATGCGCTTTGGAGATGAAGAAGGGGTAGCGACCGAAGAGGTGGCACTACGGCCACGGTGTGGTTGCGGTTCTACGCTGAACTCGGCGATCTCCTGGCCAAAGAGCGCCGGGGGCGCGGGTTCGAACATGTCTGCATGGGCGGGGGGTCTGTCAAAGACCTGATTGAGGGTCTTGGGGTCCCGCACACGGAAGTCGACCTGATCCTGGTAAACGGACGTTCCGTCGACTTCGGCCACCGCGTGCAGGACGGCGACCGCGTGAGCGTGTACCCGGTCTTCGAGGCGCTGGACATCTCGCCGGTCTTGGCGTTGCGTCCTGAGCCGCTCCGAGTGTCGCGCTTCATCGCCGATGTCCATCTCGGGCGGCTCGCGAGATATCTGCGGCTTGCGGGTTTCGATACTCTGTACCGTAACGACTGGGACGATGAACGACTGGCGCAGCTTTCTGTGGGCGAGCGACGCATCCTGCTCACGCGCGATCGCGGGCTTCTGATGCGTTCGGTCGTGACCCACGGCTATCTGGTGCGAGACAACCGGCCGCGTCCGCAACTGAAGGAAGTGCTGGAGCGCTTCGACCTCTGGGGCGCGGTGGCGCCGTTCACCCGGTGCTCGGTGTGCAACAGCCTCGTAAGCTCGGTGCCCAAGGCCGAGGTGGCCGCCGGTCTACCCGAGCAGACGGCGGAGCACTATGAAGACTTCTGGCGCTGCGCCGGCTGCGGGCGCGTGTATTGGCGCGGGGCGCATTACCGGTCGTTGTCGACGCTCTTCTCCCGGCCTGGGCCTGCATCTTCCTCCGGATAAGGCAGGCCCAGCCGCCATCGAGAGAAGAGTGGCACGCCTATCAGGGCCAGCACGCCCATGCTCAGGATACCCATGGAGGTCGCGGTGTCCCCGCCCGCCGCTTCGGCGAGGGGCGACAAAGCTGCACCCAGTCCCTGGGAGGTCCGCTGCACGGCTCCGAACAGACCGAACCCCAGGGCCTGATAGTCGGAATGGAAGGTCTGAGCGAAGGCTCCCCGGACGGTGGGGACGAGAGCTCCCGAGACGAGGCCGTGCAGGGCGGCGCAGACCACCACCAGCCACAGGCTGGTGGCCACGCTGAAGACGGCCGCGTTCAGCCCGAAGACGACCAACCCGATGAGGATGATGCGTCTCACCAGGGGACCGTCCGGTTTGAGGAAGGCGACGACTCCGGCCCCCGCTGCCGACATGATCACCACCACCCCGGATATGGCGAGGAGGCGGACCCCTTCGAACCCCGTGATCCTCTGCACGTAGAGAGGCAGGTAGATGGTGAGGCCCATGACCGAGGAGTTCAACATGAAATACCCCGCCAAGAACCATCCAGCCTTGAACTCCCGGGACGACTGTTTCCAAAGGACCTTCATTCTCTGATGGAGCGTGCCCGGCGGCATGGTCACGGCATCGCTCTTCTTCTGCCACATGGCGTCCGTGAGCATGCTCGGTATCGCGCTCGCGACGAATATGAGGCCGGCAGGGATGAGGGCGTATTGCCGCCCTGAGACCCCCGGTATCAACTGTCCCGACACCAGCAGTTCGCAGATGCCCACGCCCACCGCGCCTCCGACGAAGCTGAGCGACAGACCGAGTGAAGACACACTGACTATGTTGGCCTCACCGGCAGCACGCAGCATGGAGGCGTTGTAGATGAGGCTGGAGAGTTGGAAGAGGTAGTTCGCCGCGCCGGCGACGAGCAGGATGGCTGCCAGGGCGGTGGTGCCGGTGCGGGGCAGCAGACTCGGCAGCATCAGCAGGATGGTCGAGCATATGACCGCCCGCACGAACCATTGACGGCGCTTCTGCCTCTCGTCGGCGTATACGCCTATGTACGGCCCACTCAGGCCGATGGCCCA
>JAFGIH010000656.1 GCA_016929985.1 Thermoleophilia bacterium
CGCTGCTTCTGGCGGCAGCTGAGATCGCCCGGATGACAGTTCTTGCGGATCTGGGCGATGTGCCTGCGCATGGCCTTCCAGCGGCCGATCTGCCGGACGTCCTCGTCGGGCATGCGCCTTCCCAGGTAATAGCGACAGTACCACTGGAACCAACCCCGTGGGTCGTCGGGGTGGATCCAGCCCCGGTTCACCCATTCCGACAGGGGCAAAGACGCGTCGATTCCAAAGTAGTTCAGCGATGGATCCTTCTGGCTGGGAGACAGCTTGGCCTCGGCGTACCACTCAGCGGGGAATTCGTCCCGGCAGTCGGTCATGTACTTGCCCCCGAACACTCCCAGCGCGAGCATTTCTTGGGGCGTCAATTCTGGTGCGAACTCGGGGTCGAAGCCGTCGCCTGCCGGGGCGGTCAGCGTGTATCGGTAGCCTAGCTGCATCTTGTCGTTCACCACGATCTCGACCGGTGCCTGCCTGACCTTCATCGTTCGCCCTGCCGCTCCACGGCCACTGCCACTGTGCCCAGCCCCACGTGGGTGGTGATCACCGCTCCCGCCTTCACCACCGGGATGTCGAGGCCACCGAACAGTGACAGCAGGCGTTCCTTCAGGTACTCAGCACCCTCGGGCCCGTTCGCGTGCGAGATGGCCATCCGCACCGGGCTGCCGGCGGCGTAACGATCCACTCGTTCGGCCACTGCTCGAAGAGCACGCTGAAAACCGATGCGCGCTCCGTCGGTATGGACCCCTCCCTCGTCATCGAAGACGATGAGAGGCTTCAGATCAGTGAGGTTGGCCAAGCGGGCGGCGTGTGCGTTCAGTCTGCCGCCTCTGACGGCGACATCCAAAGACTGCAGCGTGCTGTATACGCGGGTGTCGCGAGCGGCGGCCTCGGTCGCGGCCACCACTTGGTCCAAGTCGTTGCCGGCGTCAATGGCCTCGCCGGCGGCCTGCAGCACGAGACCAACGCCGACGGAGACCTTACAGGAATCGATCACACGGATTCTTGCCGGATCGACGGTCTCGGCGGCGAGATACGCCGACTGCACCGCGCCCGACAGACGGTTCGCGATATGGACTGAGACAACCGCGTCATTGTCCTTCAAGAGCCGTTCGTAGACGCTCGAGAACTCACCCACACTCGGCTGAGAGGAATGGGCCAGCTGACCCGACTCGGAGAAGAGCTTATAGAAGGCGTCCTCGTCCAGATCCACCCTGTCGAGGTAGCTTATCCCGCCCACCGTGACGTGGAGCGGGACCATCGCGGCGACGTATCTCTGACGTGCGGCCTCAGAGAGATCGCAGGTGGAATCGGTGACGATGGCGATCTTGGGCACGGCTCTCATCCCCTCAAAGTGACGCGATCAGGCCGAGTATCTCGGCGTTGGATGGGATGTCCGACATGCTATGGCCGTAATGGGCGAAGCGGGCCACGCCTATCTTGTCAACGAGCACCTGTGCCGGCATACGGCCCAGCTTGAACAGATTGACCTCCTGGCCAAAGAGCTTGAGCACCGTGTGTTTTGGATCCGGCAGGCCGACGAAAGGCAGGTCGTTCTCGCTCCAGTACGAGGCAAAGGCATCAGGACCTTCCGGCCCCACGACCACTACGGCCGTCTCCCACTCCTCGAACTTTGGATAGTCGCGGCGCAACTGCGCCATGTGCTCCCGGCAGAACGGTCACTTGAAGCCGCGGTTGAAGACCAGCAAGACGTGCACGGTCTCTCTTTGTTCCGACAGTCTGAAGGGGATCCCGCGGAAGTCTGCCAGTTCGAAATCTGGTGCCGGCAAGCCGATGTCGACTTTGGGCATGTCCATCCTCCTCGCTCTTCACGCACGCCGCATTTGGTATTACCGCCTCGCCGCGCTGGGCAAACCCAGTAGTCGCGATGTGGGTGAACGTCGGTGATCGCCTCACCGTTGGCACGACGTTCAGCAAGTGACTGGTCGATAGCGCTACAGTTGGGTGGGGGGACCGGAAGAGCGCCCCCGTGCGCCCGAGCTACGGGGCATGTCTAGAGGAGGGTATCCATGCCAGGTATCAACCCGAACGACAAAACCCGCGACGAAGACACGAACTCCTTGGCCAGAAGACCCGTAGATCGCCGTCAATTCCTCAAACTGGCCGGCATTGTCGGCATCTCGGCCGCAGCGGCCGGCGGATTGGGAGGGCTGCTGGCGGCATGCGGCGATGACGAGGAGATGCCCGTTACCACGGCCGGACCGGCGACTACGGCGGGCGTTGAGATGGGTCGAGAGATCACGATCGGTTTCGTCACTCCCATCACCGGCGGCATCGCGGCGATGGGTCAAGCCGACCAGTTCTGCGTAGATGAGTGGGTGAAAGCCATAGGTGATGGACTCGTCTGCGGTGACGGCAAAAAGCACCCTGTGAAGTTCGAGGTCCTCGATAGTCAGTCTGACTCCATGCGCGCGTCACAGGTGGCCGGTGACCTCATCCAGAACGTGAACGTGGACATCATCATGGCCGCGGCGACGCCGGACACGGTGAACCCAGTGGCCGACACGGCCGAATCGATGGGGAAACCATGCCTCACGTGCGACACGCCTACTGAGTCGTACTATTTCGGGCGCGGCGCTACCCCCGAGAAGCCTTTCAAGTGGACCTACCATGCTTTCTGGGGCATGCAGCAGATCCAGAATGTCAGCCTCAGTCTGTGGGATCAGATCCCCACCAACAAGATCGTCGGTGCGCTGTGGCCAAACAACGTCGACGGCAACGCCTACAGGGATTCCTATCCACCCTTCATGGACAAGAACGGTTACACGCTGGTCGACGGAGGCATGTACCAGGAGCCGAACGAAGACTGGACGGCCATGATCAGCGAGTTCAAGAAGGCGGGTGCCGAGATCTTC
>JAFGIH010000657.1 GCA_016929985.1 Thermoleophilia bacterium
AGGCCAAGAATCTTGCCGGCTACTACGACGAGTTCGGGGAACGGCTCCCCGCCGCTCTGCGCGCTCAACTCGCTGCTCTACAGGAACGCCTGATTGGGAGGTGACCGATGACTCTGCCGAGCGCTGAGCTCAACCCGCTGGCTGCTGAGCTGAACCAGGCCATCCGGCAGAACGCGCCCGTGGTGATGCGGGTGCTGTCCGAACTCGGCAAGAAGCTCTATTTCCCCAAGGGCATCCTGACCCAGTCCGCCGAGGCCAACCAGAAGGCCCATCGCTACAATGCCACCATCGGTGAGGCGCGCGAACAGCACCACTCCATGGGTCTGCCCGCCATCACCCGGCATCTCTGCGACTTGAGCCCCGACCAGGCTCTGCCGTACGCCCCCTCGTCCGGCCGGGTCGACTTGCGCAAGGCGTGGCTGGAGGAGATCAGAGAGAAGAACCCTTCGCTCGGCGACATCCCGACGAGTGTCCCCGTGGTGACCAGCGGCATCACGCACGGACTCAGCACCATCGCCGACATGTTCGCCGACGAGGGCGACGTGCTGTTCCTGCCTGATCAGGTGTGGGGCAACTACAAGCTGGTCTTCAACGTCAAGCGGGGGGCGCGCATCGTCACCTACCGTCTCTACGACGACAAGGGTGGTTTCGATCTCCAGGGTCTCCGCTCCCAGCTCAAAGAGCACTCGATGATCGGCAAGATCATCGTGCTTCTCAATTTTCCCAACAACCCTACGGGCTACTCCGTCACCCCGGTCGAAGCCGACGGCATCCGCGACGTCTTGGTGGAGATCGCTGACAACGACTGCGACGTAGTGGCCATCTGCGACGATGCCTACTTCGGCCTGTTCTACGGCGACGAACCGTTGAAGGAGTCGGTGTTCACTCGCTTGGCCGGCGCACACCCGAACATCCTGGCCGTCAAGCTCGACGGCGCCTCCAAGGAAGACTACGCCTGGGGCCTGCGGGTGGGGTTCATCACATACGCGGTGGCCGGGGGAGCCGGCGCCTACGAGGCCCTGGAGAAGAAGACCGGCGGCTGCATCCGCGGCACTATCAGCAACTCCCCGAACCTGTCACAGACGCTGGTGTTGAAGGCCATGGCCGATCCCGACTACCGAGCGCAGAAGGCCGAGAAATACGCCATCCTCAGCCGGCGGGCCGCTAAAGTCAAGCAGGTACTGGCCGAACCGCGGTTCTCAGAGGCCTGGACCATGTACCCGTTCAATGCCGGCTACTTCATGTGCGTGCGCCTGAAGGACCTCGATGCCGAGGAATACCGGGTGCGTCTGCTGAACGACTACGGTGTGGGAGTGATCTCCACCAGCGACACCGATATCCGTATAGCCCTGTCGTGCGTGGACGAGGACGATCTGCCCGACCTGTTCGACATCATGCTCGAGTGCGCTCTGGAGATGAAAAAGGGGTAGCGCCACGGCCATCGTACGGTTGCGCTTCTACGCCGAGCTGGGTGACCTCCTGGCGAGCGAGCGCCGGGGACGGGAGTTCGAGCACGAGGGCGCCGCGGGTGGCTCCGTCAAGGACCTCATCGAGGGGTTGGGGATCCCGCACACCGAGGTCGACCTGATCTTGGTCAACGGGCGGTCGGTCGATTTCGCCCATCACGTGCAGGACGGGGATCGCGTGAGCGTCTATCCGGTGTTCGAGGCCCTCGACATCTCACCGGTCGTCTCGCTCCGGCCCAAGCCCCTGCGGGTGACGCGTTTCGTTGCCGACGTCCATCTGGGACGGCTGGCCGGATATCTGAGGCTGTGTGGCTTCGACACCCTGTACCGCATCGACTGGATCGATCGCGACCTTGCCGAGACGGCCGCGGCGGAGCGCCGCATCCTGCTCACACGCGACCGTCGGCTCCTGATGCGGTCGATAGTGACCCACGGCTATCTTGTGCGCGACACGCGGCCACGCCACCAACTCAACGAGGTGCTCCATGGCTTCGACCTGTGGAAATCACTCGCGCCGTTCACGCGTTGCTCGGTGTGCAACAAGCTGGTCGAGCCGGTGGCGAAGGCCGAGGTGGCCGGGGGATTACCGCCGCGGACGGCCGAGTACTATCAAGAGTTCTGGCGTTGCACCGGTTGTGGGCGCGTCTATTGGAAAGGGGCGCACTACCGGTCGCTGTCGGCGCTCTTCTCCGAGGGCGGAGCGGCTTCGGGCTGCGAGTAGGTCTTGCCGAGCCGCCAACGCGCGAAGAGCGGCACTCCGATGAGGGCCAGCACTCCCATACTGAGGATGCCCATAGAGCTCGCCGTGTCACCGCCGGCCGCTTCCGCGAGGGGCGAGAGAGCCGCGCCCAATCCTTGCGAGGTCCTCTGCACGGCTCCGAACAGGCCGAAGGCCAGCGCCTGGTAGTCGGAGTGGAAGGTCTGGGCGAAGGCTCCTCGCACGGTGGGCACCAGGGCGCCCGAGAGGAGGCCGTGCAGGGAGGCGCAGATGACCACCAGCGGTAGGGCCGACACTACGCTGAAGACGGCGGCGTTGAGTCCGAGGAGCGTGAGGCCAATCAGGATGATCCGGCGTACGAGCAGGTCGCCCGGTTTGAGAAAGGCCACGATGCCCGAACCCACAGCCGACATCACCACCACCACCCCGAAGATAGCCAGCAGGCGCGTCCCCTCCAGACCGGTAACATTGTGCACGTACAGGGGCAGATAGATGGTGAGACCCATGACGGAAGAGTTCAGCATGAAGTAGCCGGCCAGGAACCAACCCGCCTTGTACTCACGGGACGACTCTTGCCACAGCATTCTCATGCGCTGGTGCAGCGTGCCCGGCGGGACGGCCACGACGTCGCCCTTTTTCTGCCACATGGTCTGTGTGAGCATGCTGGGGACGGCGCATGCCACGAATACCAAGGCCGCGGGGATGAGGGCATACTGACGTCCGGAGACGCCGGGGATCAGATTACCCGAGACCAACAACTCGCTGATGCCCACTCCCACGGCGCCGCCTACAAAGCTGAGCGCCAGCCCCAGCGAAGAGACGCTCACCACGTTCGCCTCTCCCGCCGCTCTCAGCATGGAAGCGTTGTAGATG
>JAFGIH010000658.1 GCA_016929985.1 Thermoleophilia bacterium
CCGTCGCCGCCGAAGGCCACGAACTGGACGTTGTCGTCGATGAGGCCCTTCTTCTTGAGGGCGCGGAAGGCGGTCTCGGTGCCGCTCAGAGTGGCGGCGACATTCTCGAAGGCGGTGTGGATGAAGCTGCCCTTCCAAGCGGTGTAGGGGTAGATGGTGGTGCTCACTTCGAGGCAGCCGGTGGATGCGGCCGCGACGACCGGCTCACTGGCGCCCATAAGCACCTGGCGCACCACGATGGGAGCCCCGCAGCCTGCGCACAGGCGGTGTCCGCCGGCGAGCCCGCTGCCCTTGTCTACCAGCTCCAGCCAGCGGCGACGGGCCTCTTCGAAGTGATTGGTCTCCTCCAGAGCATGCACCGGGCAGATCTCCACGCATTCCCGGCAGAGGATGCAGCGGCTCTCGTCGATACGGAACGACTTGAGCACGCGGTGATTGAAGGTGAGTGCTCCGGTGGGACAGGCGCTGACACAGCGGCCGCAACTGATGCACTCAGCCAACTGCAGGGCTTCGCTGTAGGGGGTGTCGACATTCATCATGAACCCGCGGCCGGTGAAGTCGTAGCAGGCCGGTCCGGCGACATCGCGGCACACCCGCACACATCTGCCGCACGAGATGCAGCGCTGCATGTCACGTCTGATGAACGGATGCTCGTGCTGTGGTTCGACCACCCGCACCCGGCCCTGTTTCCGCACCAACTCATTGTCGGTGACGCCGTACTCGACTCCCAGAGCCTGCAGTTCGCACTCTCCCAAACTGGGGCAGACACACTGCAGGCAGCGCTTCGCCTCCTCTTGGGCGGCAGCGAGGCTCAGTCCCTTCTCGACCTCCAGTGAGGCGCTCGTGAGCCGCTTCGCCTTGGCCACCTTCGGCATGACGGAGCGGGCGCCGGGTTCGGCGCTGATACCCATCTTGAGCCACACCGGCGAGCGCTCGGCCAGGCGCCGGCCGAGTGCCCCGATCTCGTCGCGGCTCTTGAGTTGCTCGAGATAGGGTAGAGCTTCGTATCTGGCCAGCCGCTGCTCCAGGGCCGCGAGGTCCTCGCCGCGCAGCCAGGCGTCGACGGCCAGGGCGGTCCGCTTGCCCCCGGCCACCGCGTGTATGGCCGAGCTAAGCCCGGTGACGGCGTCGCCGGCCGCGAACACGCCTTCGTGCGCGGTGCGGCCCGTGTGGGGATCGGCCTGTAGAGTGGCAGCGGCGGGACTCGTGGTCGCGTCGATGAACGTGGCGTCTGCAGTGGGGGCGCTGTAGGTGGCCGGGTCCTTGACGCCGAACTCGATCTTGACCCCTTCTTCCCGGGCGGCAGCGAGTTCCTGGCGTCCCACAGGGAAGGCATCCTCGTCGTGAGCGGTGACCACCATCACGCCGGAAGCGCCCAGACGCAACGCGGTACGGGCTGCGTCGAGGGCGGCGATGCCGTCTCCGGCGACCGCCACCGTCCCGGTCACGGCCGGCGCGTCGTGCCGGCGCGCGCTCTCAAGGAAGCGGGTGGCGTCCATCGCCTTGTCGGCGGCGGCGGGGGCTGCCCCCGTGGTCACGATCACCGCGTCGAAACCGGCATCCAGCAGGGTCTCTGGGGACGCGGCGAACGCCGCCTCCGGACCGCCCACGAAACGGGCCCCGGCCCGCCAGAGCGGCGCCAACTCCTCGTCGAGCACCTTCTCGGGGAGCTTGAACTCGGGTACCACGTAGCGGAGGAGCCCACCGGGCTTCTCATGAGTGTCGTACACGGTGACCTGATTGCCCCGTTCCACTAAGAACCAGGCGGCGGCCAGGCCCGCGGGCCCGGCGCCGATCACGGCCACCCGCTTGCCGGTGGGTTTGCCCCGGCCAAGGAGCGGTTCCCCGGTGGCGTGGTCGGCCAGGGCGCGGTGGAGCGCGCAGATGGCGACGGGCTCGTCCACCTCCGCCCGCCTGCAGACGGGTTCGCAGTAGCGTGGGCAGATGCGTCCCAAGATCCCCGGGAACGGCAGGTCGGCGCGCACGATGGTGGCCGCTTCTTGCACGTCGCCCGCGGCCAGGGCCGCCATGTAGGCGGGGATGTCGATGTGTGTGGGGCAGGCATGCGAACAGGGGGCTTCGCAATAGGCGTTGTGGTCGGAGAGGTACATCTTGAGGTAGCTCTCCCGCCGGGCACGGACACGGGGCGTATCGGTGTGGACCACCATGCCGTCGGCCGCCCAGGTGGTGCAGGCGGCCTGCAGCTTGTCGTAGCCCTCAACCTCCACCAGGCAAAGCCTGCAGGCGCCCCAGGCCGCCGACTCGGCGATGTGGCACAAAGCGGGGATGGCGATGCCCTCACGTTTTGCCGCTTCCAGGACGGTCTCGCCTGTGTGAGCGGCGACGGTTTTGCCATTGATGGTGAGCTTGACGGCGGCCGTGTCTTGCGGACTCATCTCCGCCTCCCTTCGGTCGCAGCCGGCGTCACCGGGGTGAGGAACCCGGTCTCGATCCGCACCGCGTCGAAGCGGCAGGCCTGACGGCAGGCGTCGCACTTGATGCAGAGGTCCTGGTCGATGCGGTGCACCTGCTTGCGCTCCCCGCTCACCGCTCCCGAGGGGCACGCGTTGAAGCAGGCCCGGCAACCGGTGCAGGCCTCCTCGTCGATGGTGTAGCGGATGAGCGGGCGGCAGACCTTGGCCGGACAGCGCCGCTCGAGCACATGGGCTTCCACCTCATCCCTGAAGTAGCGCAGGGTGGAGAGCACCGGGTTGGGAGCGCTGCCGCCGAGGGCGCAGAGCGATCCCTCGACCACGTCGTCGGCCAGGCGCTCCAGCAGGGCGACGTCGTCCATGGTGGCCTCGCCGGCGGAGATCAGTTCGAGTATCTCCAGCATGCGCGTGGTCCCCACCCGGCAGGGCACGCACTTGCCGCAACTCTCCTCGGCGGTGAACTTGAGAAAGAACTTGGCGAAGTCCACCATACACGTGGTGTCGTCCACCACTACCATGCCGCCGGAGCCCATCATCGATCCCGCGGCCACCAGGCTTTCGAAGTCAATAGGTTCATCCAGCAGCGAGGCCGGTAGACATCCCCCCGAAGGCCCGCCCAGCTGGACCGCCTTGAACTGCCGGCCGGGCAGCATGCCGCCGCCGATATCGAAGATCACCTCGCGCAGGGTGGCTCCCATCGGCACCTCGATCAGGCCGCCGTTGACCACTTTGCCGGTGAGCGAGAAGATCTTGGTCCCCTTGCTGGTGGCGGTGCCCACCGAGGCGAACTCCTCGGCTCCGTGGTTGATGATCCAGGGCACGTTGGCGTAGGTCTCCACATTGTTGAGGTTGGTGGGCTGGCCCCACAGGCCCTGAGCCACGGTGCGGATGTGTTTGCCCCGGGGCATGCCCCGGTGGCCCTCGATAGAGAGGGTGAGGGCGGTGGATTC
>JAFGIH010000659.1 GCA_016929985.1 Thermoleophilia bacterium
GGAGTCCGAGGGTTGCATAGATGCGGAGCCAGCAAACCGTACGCCCTGCAGTGTATGAGGTGGCATGCGAGAATGCAACCAGAACGACAGGGGGAGTGACGTTATGGAGAATCCGATCCTCTACGTAGATCCATGGTCCGGGGTCTCCGGCGACATGCTGCTTGCCGCCATGCTGGATACCGACCGGGAGGGCGGGCGTCTCGAAGCGGTGTTTCGGGAATCTGTGGGCGCCCTGGCGTTGGAGGGGACCGACGTCGACATCGTCCGCGACATGGAACGGGGTGTGTCATGCACCCGAGTCAAAGTGGACGACGGTGGTGCGCCACCCCTTCGCCACCTTGCCGATATGGAGCTCATCATCGATACCGCTGGCCTTTCGGAGACGGTCAGGTCACGCTCCATGAAGGCAGTCAGACGGCTGGCGGAGGTGGAAGCAGCCGTGCATGGGTGCTCGGTGGATGAGATCCACTTCCATGAAGTCGGCGCGGTCGATACGCTGGTGGACGTTGTCGGGACGTTCGCGTTGGTGGAAGCTCTGGGAATCGCGCGCGTCATGGTGGGTCCCATCCCAGTGGGCGGCGGCTACGTTGAGATCGCCCACGGTCGGATGGGGGTCCCGGCGCCGGCGACGACCCGCCTGCTTCATGGCTACGATCTCGTCGGGGGCCCGGAGATGCGAGAGCTCACTACTCCCACCGGCGCGCTGCTGGTGGGTGAATTGGGGGCGACAGGCGGCCCCATTCCGCCCATGCGGATAGAGCGGGTGGGCTATGGGGCCGGTTGCATGACACTCGAGGGTGGTCCCAATGTCCTTCGGGTGCTCGTGGGTCGTGCAAGTCAAGGCGGGGTGACGGACGCCGTTCGCGACGGTGTGTCAAACGAGCAGGTTGTGGAGCTTCAGACGAATCTTGACGATGTCTCACCTGAGGTCATCGGTCATGCGTGCGGGGTGCTGCGTGACGGGGGCGCCCTCGATGTGTGGGTGGTACCCGCCTCTATGAAGAAGGGCCGCCCGGGCGTGGTGCTTCATGCACTGGTGGAAGGGGAGAAGGAGATGGCTGTCACCACATCCATCTTTGAAGAGACAGGCACACTGGGTGTGCGACGTAGGATGACAGAGCGACATACAGCCGAGCGGGGTGTCACAAGCGTGCTGGTGGGCGCGGACATGGTTCGCGTCAAATGGGGCCGTTGGCAGGATAGGCTCGTAAGCCTGGCGCCGGAGTACGAGGACGCAGCGGCGGTGGCCGGGACGACGGGCGTGCCGCTGAAAGACGTCATGCGATTGGCTGTGGCGATCGCTCGTGAAGAGCTCGGTGAGACCTCACTATCAGGGGCGCTCGCGGAACCTCCAGAAACAGGGAGATGAGAGATGGCTAAGGGACTCCACCCTGAACAGAGCAGTGGGGTGTCGTTCGTCGAACGGTTGCCGGCGGCCGACTTCCCTTTGCGCCTCATAGACCTCGATCTCACGGCTTCAGGCCCGAGGGACCAAAGGAGTGACCGGGCAAGGCTCGAGGACGGACTGTGTGAGGCGCTGGGGAGTCCTGAGGTGGATGTCCCGGTCTCGGTCATCCGTGAGTTGGCCGACATCCTCGCGGCCTCGGGCCGCAAAGTCACCGTCACGGTGCGCTCTTCGGGCGCGGCCGGAGAGAGGTGGGCGGCCACGCGAGTGCGACCGGCCGCGGAGCCTGCGCCGTGGTATCTGGCCGTGCTCGACCTGGGTCCCCCGCGAGTCTGGGGCCAGTTGCTGGACGGGGAGACAGGGCGAGTCATAGTCACAGCCGTGGGGGACGGCCCGGCCGAGGTCATAGAGAGGATGGGTCTGCGCTGCGGCGCCGCCAAGGGCAGCATCGAACACGTGGTGATAGCTGGGGGCAGGGCCGTGGTCGAGAGGTTTCTCGGCACGGGAGCACTGCAGTTGCCTACCGATCCCCACGTGTTGCCTGTGTCGCCATCGGGCATGGTAGCTGCGTCGGAGCTGAGCCTGGAGGGTTACGTATCCGCGGGCGCCGTCGTGGTGGCAGTTCCCGGCGCGCGCGATTCTCTTGGGGGGGACACGGTGGGCGGCGCCGTCGTGTCCGGTATCGCCAACGGTGAAAGCGTGTGTCTATACGTCGACATCGGGCCGGAGGGCGCAGCGATAGTCGGCAACCGGGAGGGGCTGCTGGCCGCTTCACTGCCGTCGGGGCCTGTCTTCGAGGGCGGCGGGCTGAGTAACGGGGTCGCGGCTGTTTCCGGGGCGATCGAAGGGGTGACCATCGATTCCCGCAGCCTTAAGGCGGCGGTGAGCACGATCGACGATGCGGCCCCGGTGGGTCTTTGTGGGGCGGGAGTCATCGAGACGGTGGCCGGACTGTTGCGGGCCGGTATTGTGCGGGCCGACGGCCGTTTTGACGCGACGGCGAGTTCTCCCAGGCTTCGAAAGGCTGGAGGGCAGTGGGAGTTCGTGCTCGTTCCGACCGTCGGCTCTGGGACGGGTGCCGATATCGTGATCACCGAGTCTGACCTGGAGGGGGTCATGCAGACCAAGGCTGCGCTCTACGCGGGCATGACGGCCCTCTTGAAGGCGGCCTCTCTGGATTGGGCTCAGCTCCAGAAGATCCTCATCGGCGGGATGCCGGGGCGCAGGCTGGGCATCGAGGGGGCCATGGCGATAGGTCTCTTCCCGCAACTCGAGCCAGGCCGTTTCGAATTCATCGGCAACGCATGTCTGCTGGCCGCTCGAGCGGTGGCCACGTCGAGAAGGCTGACGGGTAGGGCCGGGCAGATCGCGGCGGCCTTGAGGACCGTAGATCTTACAGGCGACCCGCTCTTTCAGGCGGAGTACGAAGCGGCGTTGCTTATGCCCAAGCCCGGTGGTCGAGGGTCCGGGATGGCCGGTGGGCGGATGTGAGCGGGCCATTGTTGCCACCGGGGGCAGAACTGCCGCACGTATCCAAGGCCCCCGGGTCTGTGCCGGGCGGACCGGGACGGAAGCCTGGATGGCTGAAAAAGCCGTTGCCCGATTCGCGCTCTTTGCGGCGTATGGAAGCCCTCCTGCGCGATCGCCGACTCCACACGGTCTGCGAGAGCGCGCTGTGCCCCAATCTGGGCGAGTGCTTCGGACGGGGTACGGCCACCTTCCTGATCATGGGCGACGTCTGCACACGCGGCTGCACGTTCTGCGGTGTGTCGAAGGGCCTGCCGTCGGCTCTGGATCCAGAGGAACCGCACAACGTCGCCGAGGCGGTCGCCTCTTTGGGCTTGCGGCACGTGGTGATCACGTCGGTGACGCGGGATGACCTCAGTGACGCGGGAGCCGGGCACTACGTAGCCACCGTGAGAGCCGTCAGGGCGCGTAACCCTGAGGTCACGGTTGAGGTACTCGTCCCGGACTTCCTGGGACGGGCG
The DNA here is from genome assembly GCA_016929985.1 of Thermoleophilia bacterium. The sequence continues at coordinate 3,394 of JAFGIH010000659.1, forward strand.
CACGATGTCGATGTGGTACTCGCCGAAGCGCCTGAGGTCTTCAACCATAACGTCGAGACTGTTCCGCGTCTCTATCCCACGGTGCGCCCCCGGGCGGACTACAAGCGATCGCTGCAGGTCTTGAGCCGGGCGGCAACGCGCCACACGGGACTGACCAAGACAGGCTTGATGGTGGGATTGGGCGAGAGCGGCGAAGAAGTGTCGAGGGTTCTCAGGGATGTGGCCGCTTTGGGGGTCGACGTGGTGACCATAGGCCAGTACCTCCGACCGTCGAAAGAGCACATCCAAGTGGTGGAATACGTGCGTCCGGAGGTATTTGCGGCCTATCGTGAATCAGGTGAAGCGCTCGGGCTGCAGGTGCATGCCGCGCCGTTGGTGAGGAGTTCATACCAGGCGGCTGAGAGCCTCGAAACGGCGCGTCGGCGCAAAGCCGAGCGCGAACCTCTGTATTCTGAGGCTTACGCCGAGCTACAATAGCTCGGACCATGGAGGATCGGCATTATGACTAGCAAGGCAACTGAGAGCGACACAGCTGAACAGGGATTGGAGGAGCGGTTCGATGAGCTCCTCGATCATTACAGAGGCGAAAAGGGGGCGTTGGTCCCTCTCCTGCAGGGTGCGCAGGAGATCTTCGGCTATCTGCCCGAACCGGTGATGCGACGAGTGGCGGAGGCGGCCGGCGAGCCGTTGAGCAAGGCTTTGGGGGTCGCCACATTCTACGCGCAGTTCAGATTGCGGCCACACGCCAAGCACACCATCCGCTGTTGTCATGGCACCGCATGCCACGTCTCGGGCGCGGCCCGGATCTCGGAGGAGATCGAGAAGTACCTCGGCATCCACGCTGGAGAGAACACGGCGGACATGCTCTACACAATCGAAGAGGTCCACTGTGTGGGAGCATGCGGGATGGCTCCGGTGGTCATGATCGACGACCGTGCCCACGGAAAACTCACGCCGGAGAAAGCCGTGGACATCGTGCAGGCGTTTCGCGCACAGGTCGAGGGAGACGGTTCTTGGGCCACCAACGGTGGCTCGGCCGCTGACGGCGGGGAGGCCGACGCATGACGACCGCTCAGCGCAATCTCATCAAGCCCGAGCCTCAGCGGCCTCGTCTGACGGTACCCGATGTCGACATACGCATCTGCCTGGGCACCGGCGGCGTGGCGGCGGGGAGCCGTGAGGTGTTGCAGGCTTTTGAAGAGGAGGTAGAGCGGACGGGGGTGTTGGCCCTCATCCGCCCGCGGGAGGACACGTGTTCAGGGCGGTCCGCGGCGGTGACGGGGACGGGTTGCCAAGGCCTCTGCGCCATGGACCCCCTGGTAGAGATACATCTGCGCCGGAAGGGGAGCAAGTCGAAGGTGACGTACGGCCAGGTGACCCCGGCCATGGTGCCCGAGATCGTGAGCAAGCACATCCTGGGGGGCGAGCCTATCGAGAAGTGGCTGGTTCTCACCGACGAGGGGCCCACGGAATACAACGCCTTCTTCGATGGCCAGGAGAAGCTGACGCTACGCCATGTGGGCATCATCGATCCTGAGGACATAGACGACTACCTGGAAGCAGGCGGCTATCAGGCTCTGTACAAGGTGCTCTCGACTATGACCCCGGCTGAAGTGAGAGACGAGATCAAGCGGTCGGGTCTTCGAGGACGTGGGGGCGCAGGTTTTCCGACGGGCCAGAAATGGGAGTTCGCCGCGGGTTACAGCTCGCCTGACGGGGTCAAGTACTTCATCTGCAACGGTGACGAAGGCGACCCCGGTGCTTTCATGGATTGCTCGGCGCTCGAGGGCGAGCCTCACGCCGTCTTCGAAGGCATGGCCATAGGCGCGTATGCGATCGGCGCCTCGGTGGGTTACATGTACGTGAGGGCCGAATACCCGTTGGCCTTGCGCCGCATCAAGATAGGGCTGAAGGCTGCTGAAGAGCGGGGTCTCATCGGCGACAACATCATGGGCTCCGACTTCTCGTTCCACATTAGGCTGAAAGAGGGGGCGGGGGCGTTCGTATGCGGTGAAGAGACCGCTCTCATGCAGTCCATCGAGGGCGAGCGGGGCATGCCCCGTCTGCGGCCACCGTTTCCGGCGGAGTCGGGTCTGTGGGAACGCCCGTCCAACATCAATAACGTCGAGACTCTCGCAGTCGTACCCTGGATCATCGAGAATGGAGCTGATGCATTCGCCGCTCGTGGTTACGAGAGGTCAAAGGGTACGAAAGTCTTTGCCCTTGCCGGCAAGGTGAATCGCACCGGCTTGGCCGAGGTGCCGATGGGTATGACGCTCCGTGAGGTCATCTTCGGCATCGGCGGGGGCGTCAAGAACAACAAGAAGTTCAAGGCGGTCCAGATGGGTGGGCCTTCGGGCGGTTGTCTACCCGAATCGATGCTCGATCTGCCTGTGGACTACGAGACCATCAACCAGACCGGCGCCATCGTGGGGTCGGGCGGCATGATCGTCATCGACGAGGACAACTGTATAGTGGATACGGCTCGCTACTTCCTGAGCTTCACGCAGCAGGAGAGCTGCGGCAAGTGTCCGCCGTGTCGCATAGGCACCAAGCGGATGCTCGACGTGCTCAACAAGATCTGCGATGGCAAGGGCACACTCGCCGACATAGATTTCCTTGAGGAGATAGCGGCCCAGGTCAAGGTCGGGTCGCTGTGCGCTTTGGGAGGCACTGCGCCTAACCCGGTGCTGACCGCGCTGAAGTACTTCCGCGATGAGTTTGAAGAGCACGTAGTCGATAGAAAGTGCCGGGCGGGCATCTGCACCGCGCTCGTCCACTACTCCATCGATGCGGAGGCCTGCACGGGATGTCGGGCCTGCGTGCGCGTGTGCCCGACAGGAGCCATCACCGGGGAACGCAAAGAGCCCCA
>JAFGIH010000660.1 GCA_016929985.1 Thermoleophilia bacterium
CCACTGTCGCCCGGGTACCGGAGCCGCGTCCTGAAATGGAACACACCTACCGGAGCCACAGTGTCAAATATCTACCGGAACCACACACACCCCACACTCCCAACCTGACCCTACCGCGACCCTACCGAGATGACACGTCATGGTACTCAGTGGACGAACTATCAACTTTTGCAGGATGTTTTACGCACCTGGTGATACTCGGTAACACACTGTAGACAGGCCCCACCGGGCTTCCTAAACCTCGTGTCGGGTGTTCGAGTCACCCCGGGGGCACTCGACTTTGACTTGCACAGGCCAAAGCTCTCCCATAGGGCGAATCAGGCGTATTTGCAGGCGTCCCCGGCCGGGAGCTGCAACTTGGGTCTGTGGTCCTCGAGAGTTGGACAGCCCTTCTTGACAGTCAGGGAGCCGCGCGGAGAATGAGATGCAGGGGACTGTGCTCAAAGGGCAGCTTCTCATCTATGTTCTTGCGACAAGGAGGCTGAGATGGCTCATGTCAAGGACAGCATCTTCATCAAGGCCACACCCGGGAAGGTACACGCATTCGCAGCCGATCCTTACAAGTGGTGTCATTGGTTCGTAGGCTTGGGTGAGGTGAAGAGCGTGGAGGGCGACGGCTCCGCTGGCACGGTCGTTCATCACACCTACTTGATGACCGGTGTACATATCCCTTTGACCACCAGAGTCGTCGAGAACCGCTCCGAAGCCGACGGGTCCTTCCACTGGAGAGGTGAGAACGACGGGCCCCTCGCCGGTTGGCTCTCATGGGACTACCAGCCCAAGGACGACGGGACCATGGTGACACTCCAGATTGAGTACGCGATGCCGGGAGGCGTACCGGGTGAACTAGCCAGCCGTCTCTTCATCGAGCGGAATCAAGAGCGTGCGGCGCAGTTGACTCTGGAGAATCTCAAGCACTTGACCGAGGGATAGTCTGCGAAAAACCGGGGAGTCAAGCCCCTTGCGCACACGCCACCGGACTCGCGCATCGTTCAGAGTGCCAACTGGGAGGGCCTTACGGTCACATGGTGGCATGAGCAGCCACCGTATTGGAGATTGGTGACTGTGACCCCTGTGTTCGCGGCTGCGGCAAAGGGCGGGGGCCTACGAAGTGGTCTCCAGAATCATGACTTGGATGCGGTGGACCGGTTCATGCATGACGACCTCGGACTTCAGCGCGACCGTCAATATGATGGTGGCCGAAGACGACAAGGTGTTCGTCCACAATACGGTCACCGGGACTCACACCGGCCACGGCTTCCTGGATCTCCCCCCGACCAACAATCAGACCCGCTTCGATACGATGGACATGTACCGGCTTCGGGACGGCAAGGTCTGCGAGCACTGGGACGTCGCCGACACCAGGGCGCTCTTCACTCAGGTCGGGACAATCCGGGCTTAGGGAGGGGTCTGGACATGAGCGCGGACACGTACCATTTCACAATCGGTGACTTCAAGTGCATGGCCATCAGCGATGGCTCCTTCACGTATGCGCCCCCTCTTTTTCCCTCGCCGCCTGATTTGCTCTTTGTGAACGCGCCGAAGGACCGGTTGGCCTCCGCGCTTCTCGCACACGGCTTGGAGACCAGCACCGGGGAGGCATGGACGAGTGCCTACACCTGTCTGCTTGTCGAGAACGGGAGCAGACGGGTGCTGATCGACACCGGCGCGGGTGGGCTGGGCCCGAATACCGGACACCTGCTCGAGAACCTGTTATCTGCAGGGGTCGAACCCGGCCAGATCGAGCTTGTGGTGCTTACTCACGGCCATCCCGACCATCTCGGCGGCAATACCGATGCCAACGGGGACGTCCTTTTCCCCAATGCCGACTGGTTGATGTCGGAGACTGAGTGGAAGTTCTGGATGGAAGGTCAAGCAGACGCGGTGCTTTCCGAGCGCAGCAAGGCCGTGCTCATAGGAACTGCCCGGCGGAAGCTCGAGCCGATCAGAGAGCGGCTCAGGCTCATCACCTGCGAGGAGGAGATCGAGTCCGGTATTTGGGTAGTACCGGCTCCAGGACACACTCCCGGACACCTGGCAGTACGCGTCGCGTCGTCCGGAGAGCAGCTGCTGTGCATTTCAGACCTCGCCCTACATCCCCTGCACATGGAACAGCCTGATTGGGTGGCGGCGGTTGACATGTTCCCCGAGCAGTTGGCCGCTCAGCGACGCGCTTTGTTCGCGGCGGCGGCCGCGACCGACTGCCTGGTGATGGCCTTTCATTTCCCTTTCCCCGGGCTCGGACGGCTGTCGCCCGAGGGCGCCGGCTGGCGATGGAAAGCTCAGGACGGGGATCAGCACAGTCCGCGGGTGTAGCGCGACCGGGAGTCCTATGGCCTGCCGAGCAGGTCGGCACGGCGCTTTAGGAACTCCTCTTGGTCAATATCGCCGCGGGCATAGCGCTCTTCGAGAATCTGCAGCGCACTGCTTGGCATCCCCCCTCCGGGGGGCGGCGCCTGGGTGTATCCGACCTGTCCGTAGTCGTTCTGGTGCGAACGACTACGGACCAGGAGCACGATCCCTACCACGATCAGCGCCAGCACGGCCAACATGACCACGATCCAGATCACGCCAGCCGCGCCCATGCCGTATCCGCCATCCCACATCATTTGAGAGCCTCCTTTGGACTCCAGGTTGCCCGTACCAGAGATCCGGTCGCTACTCGTACCAATCGCGATACCAATCCCGCATCTGCTCGGTCTCGTCGGTCTGGGTCCGGATGATCGAGCGCGCCAAGTCCTCGATCTCGGGGCGGTCGGTCCGGGCGAGGACCATGCGGGCCATCATCACTCCCATCTGGTGGTGCGGGATCATCTGCCGGATGAACTCCTTGTCGAACACCGGGGCAGCCTCCAGCACCTCCATATCGCCCTCGTCATGCATCATCCCGCCCCCCATCACGCCCCTGCCCATTCCCCGGCCGCGAGACACGCTCTCGTCCGTGGGCGCATCTACTCCGTACCAAGACCGGTACCAAGCCAGCATCTGGTCTATCTCCCGGCTCTGATCCCGCTTGATGGTCTCCGCCAGCGCGCGTAGCTCGCTATGTTCCGCCCTGGAAAGCGCCAAGTCGGCCATGGCCACTGCGTCCTCATGGTGAGGGACCATCTGCTCGATGAAGTGGCGGTCGATGTCTCCGGTTATGCCGCCGAAAGCACAATCCGCCGTCGAACCGCATGGGCCCCAGACGCCCAGCCCCCAGAGAAGTGACATCACAACAAGGAGAACCACGCCGATGACGATGCAGACCAAGCCCCAAGTGGTGGATGTCCTCTTCATGCCTTGCTTCCTCTGCACGAGTGACTCCATTCCCAGGTTCCCCGTACGCGAGGGCCGCGAAACCCGCGGCTCTCTACGACGCCGGTGCGTCGTTCATCCCGGCGGTCAGCGTCTGGGTGCGACCCGTTTCGAAGTATCCGTCCCAGGGATCTCGCTTGAGCTGCCTCAGCCTGCTCGCAAGGTTCTTGATGGTGTAGGTGTCGGGGCGCGCACGGCCGCTCAGTTCGGCCCAGCGCAGCGGGACGGCCACCGTGGCTCTCTCCCGGGCCCGTGTGGAGTAGGGAGCAATGGCCGTCGCGCCGCGGTTGTTGCGCACGTAGTCTATGAAGATCTTTCCCCCGCGCTTCGCCTTCGACATGTTGGCCGTGAACCTGTCGGGAGCGAGGGTCACAGCAGCGTCGGCCACCGCTTTGCAGAACGGGCGGACAACCTCCCAATCTGCCGAGGGGGCGATGGGTACCACCACGTGCAGCCCTTTGCCACCCGTGGTCTTCACGAAGCTCTCGAGGCCGGCCTCTTGCAGGACGCCCCGTACCAGGCGGGCTCCGTCGGCCAGCGCCGCCCAGGGGACCGCGGGGTCGGGGTCCAGGTCGAAGACCAGCATGTCAGGGTGCTCGATGTCCGGCCACGTCGATCCCCAGACGTGGATCTCCAAGACTCCCATCTGAGCAAGGGCCGTAAGGCTGGCTGCCTCCGTGATGACCAGGTAGGGCGCAGGGCCCCCCGATTCTGTGATCATGACCCGCTCGAAGGGTCCGGGAAAGTCGTCGCCTGGATGCTTGTGGAAGAAACAGGCATCCGCCCGCCCGCGGCCCTGCCGCACCTTCTCGGGAAGCTCCCCGAGGCCGCTTGGGCAGCGCAACATCGACACGGGCCGTCCGATAACGTAGGGCAGCATCAGCGAAGCGACTACCTCGTAGTAGGCCGCGAGGTCACGCTTCGTGATTCCGTCGAGCGGCCAGAAGACGCGCCCGGGATGGGTGAGGGTCACGCCGCTGATGGTGTCGCCATTCATGCTCACGAGGCCGTTCCCCCGGGTGTCTCGGCCACGACCTCGGTGGCTGGCTTGTCTTCGCGAAGGCCAACGAAGCTCGGATGGCGGATGCCCCCGCCGGACGTCCATTCCATGAACGCCACCTGGGCCACCAGTTCTGGTCTGACCCAGTGGATGCCCTTTTGCGTCCGGGGGACGTTCTCGGCGAAGGGAGGGTCGTCCACCTCCATCCCGCGGAGACGCTCTCCCAGGCTACGCAGGAGCTTGTCGTCGAAACCGGTGCCGACCTTGCTGACGTATCGGAGTCCGCCCGCACCCATGACACCAAGCAACAGCGCGCCGAAGCCCACCCGACTGCCGCTGGGCTCGGTGTAACCCCCGATCACGAATTCCTGCTCGTTTCTACACTTCGACTTGACCCAGTCGGCTCCCCGGGCGCCCGGCCGGTATCGGGTGGCGGTCCTCTTGCTGACTATCCCCTCCAGCCCCAGGCCGCAGGCCTGCTCGAGTACCGCCGGTCCGTCTCCGGCGATGTGCTCCGAGTAGAGTATCCGGCCGCCTTCTTTCGTCTGGGCGAGCAGATGTCTGAGCAGCTCGCGCCGCGCCTCGATGGGCACCTCGAGCAGGGTAAAGCCGTTCAGATAGAGGAGGTCGAAGACGTAGTAGAGCAGGCGGCCTCCCCCGTCGCCTCGCCGGCCGCGTTCCGCGGCCTCGGCGCCCGCGACGCGTCGCAACTGTTCGAAGCTGGTGGTACCGTCGGGGAGCTGGACCACCACCTCCCCGTCCAACATCGCGCTCTCGATCGGCAACGCCGCCAACTCCTCGGCGAGGGCTTGGTAGGGCGCCGTCCAGTCCTTCCCGTTCCTGGAGCGGATCTCCGCGGTTCCGTCTTCGATCCTGCAGATAGCCCGATATCCGTCGAACTTGACCTCATGCAGCCAATCGTCGCCCCGGGGAGCCTCGTCAACGAGGGTCGCCAGCTGGGGCTGGACGAAGCGCGGCATCTCCGCGACCCGCCGGGCGCCTTTGAGGCCGGAGGGATCAGGAAAGGGATCGGTCATTGGAGAGTCCCGGCGGCCCTTCGCCCGGCTCCACCTTTGCGCTCCGCCACGCTCCGCTTCAGGAGCTCCATGATGTCTACCACTTCGGCCTCGCCCTCCGCCGGCGCCACCACATCCGGGACCGCGACCACGTCGCCGGTCTTGACCTTCTGGTCGATGAGCCGCAGCAGGTCGTCACGGTAGGTGTCGCGGTACTGCTCCGGTTCCCAGGCCGTGGTCATGGCCTCCACCAACTGCTCGGCCATCTTCAGCTCTTGGGGGCTGACGGCCAGCCCGTCCAAGTCTTCCCTTGGAAGCTCGAGATCGGACGCGTCGCGAAGTTGATAGGGCCAGCGAAGCGTATAGGCCAGTAGGGCCGGTCCGTCCGGCAGTACGGCGCAGAGATGCTGGCGTTCCCGGATCACGACTTTGGCGACGCCCACCTTGCCCGTTCGCTTCAGGGTCTCTCGAAGCAGGGCGTACGCCTTATGACCCGGTTTGTTCGGCGCCGTGTAGTACGGGGTGTCGTAGAAGGAGATGTCGATCTCCGCGGCGTCTACGAAGTGCATGATGTCGATGCTCTGAGTCGACTCGACGCCGGCCGCCTTGAGGTCGGCCTGGTCGACGACCACATAGCGGTCCTTCTCGTACTCGTATCCCTTGACGATCTCTTCGAACGGTACCTCGTGACCCTCGTCATCCACCCATCGGTTGCGGACCCGTCGCATGTCGCTGCCGTGGAGCATGCGGAACGTCACATTCTCCTGGGCGTTCTTGGCCGGGTAGAGCGAGACTGGGATGGTGACCAGCCCGAAACTGATAGCTCCATTCCAAAGC
>JAFGIH010000661.1 GCA_016929985.1 Thermoleophilia bacterium
GCCGATCACCTCGTCGTAGTTGTGCGTGTGGGGCTCGGGGCTGGCCTTGTCTTCCTTGGTGGTGGGCCAGAACCAGACGCACTCCACATAGAAGGCTCCCGGGATGACCTCGCCGTCCAGGTACATCACGCGGGTGCTGGTGTCCTGCTGCAGGTTGCCGGCCCAGTCGGCGACGACCAGGTTCTGCTTGGGCTGCGTGACGACATACTTTCCGTGCCAGATCTCGGCCATCACTGATCCTCCCTCAGGCCATGACAGGTCCCTGGATACTGTCTCACGCCGCCCCGGCCCGCTCAACATCGGGCGCCTCTCGGGACATCGCCCGTCGAAACACGAGGGCGATGAGTATTGACCCGACGATGAGAGTCAGCCACACGACGGTGATCACGATGATCTCGAAGTCGACTCCACGATCGATCCCGCGTAGCGCCGAAACCACGATGAGCGCCAGCACCACCGCCGCAAAACTCAGTGCGAAGAGCCATCGGATGGCCCGCTCGAGCCTGCTCTCTTGCATGAACACCGGGGCCACGCACAGCAAAGCGAGGCTCATCAACAGGTAGCCGATCTCCTCGAGCGCGATGAAGACCCCGTTAGGGTTGTACTGGGTGAGCATCGCCCAGCCATCGAACTGCCCCTTCTCGAGGCTCGGCTGCATCACGGTCGCCTGGACGTAGTAGTCGACGATGAGAACGGCCGCGGCGATCACCGCCACGCAGAGCCCCACCAGGCCATAGACCCTGCGGGCCGGAGGAGCGTACTCGTGGATCGCAGCCAGGAGTGCGACGAAGAGCAGCATCAGCACCATGGCCGGATACATCCAGAGGTAGTCTCCGGGCCATTGCTGGGCGATGACGGGGTCGGTGAAAGGGTATGGAACGGAGTCCGGCAGCGCGGTCAACGCCAGGGCGAAGGTCACCACTGTCAAGACGGCGGTGACGATAGCGATCCAGAATCCGAGCCGCTGAGCGCCCCCGGTGTTCCGGGTGTCTATCGAAGCTGTCGAGTCTGACTCCATATCCGGCTGTCCTCCTGTTCGCGACCTGACTAGCAGCGAGACGCGGTCTCCTGCCCCCGTGCCGCGTTGGCCGCGGCCTTCTGCTCGAACCACTGCTCCAGCGCCTGCAACAACTCTTGCTTCTGGCCCTCACCGATCGCCTCCGACAGCGCCGACACGATGATCGCTTGTTCGGGAGCGAGATCGGGAGAGATGCGGTAGTGCATCCACAGCCCCTCACGACGATCCTCGACGAGGCCGGCATGATAGAGATAGCGCAGATGGCGCGAGACCTTGGATTGTGTTTCGCCGAGCGCCCCGACGAAGTCGCACACGCATAGCTCGTCGTTCTCCATGAGCAGGGTCATGATACGCAGACGTGTCTCGTCGGACAGCGCTTTGAATGTCTCGCTCAGAATGTCCATTCCCCGTCGCTCCTCGAGCGTTACACAGCCGATTCTTTACCGAGGCTTCGTCGCGGATATGTTGGCAGACAGCACATAGTCCTCCAGCTTGTGCCCGGGCTCCCACGTCCCGATGAACTCCCGGCTTTGGTCCTTGGGACTGACGGTGATATCCACGAAGCCGGCCGCCTTGAGCATCTCCTCCACCTCGCTCACTTTGGAGGCTCCAGAGATGCAGGTGCAGCGCAGGGCCATGTCATCCTTCCACTCCGCCGGCAGCTCGGCCGTAGCCACAACGTCGCTCACCGCCAGGCGGCCGCCTGGCTTCAGCACTCGAAAAGCTTCCGCATACACGGCCGGCTTGTCCGGAGACAGGTTGATGACGCAGTTCGACATGACCACGTCTGCCGTAGCATCGGCCACCGGCAGATGCTCGATCTCGCCCAGGCGGAAGTCCACGTTGTCGTAGCCCGACTCGCGGGCGATCTCCCGGGCTCTGCCTACCATTTCGGGGGTCATGTCCACGCCGATGACGCGACCTGTTGCGCTCACGGCGCGGGCGGCCAGGAAGCAGTCGAAGCCGGCGCCGGCGCCCAGGTCCACCACCACTTCGCCCGGCTTCAGATCGGCGATTGCCTGGGGATTGCCGCATCCCAGGCCCAGATTGGCCCCCTCGGGGGCAGCCGACAACTCTTCCTCGGAGTACCCGAGCTTCAGGGACTGCTCCACACCCGTCCTGCGGCCGAGGTAGACCCAGTCGTCGTCGCCCGCGCTCTCCGTGGAGTCACAGCACGACGGACCGCCGCAACACGACGAGCCGGTCGTGACAATGTCCGCGTAGCGGTCGCGTACGGCGTCGCGGATCACGTCTTGGTCTTTGTCTTTAGGCATCATCTATCTCCCATCCTGTTGCCTGCTCGAATTATGACTGATTGTTGTCGGACAGCCGAAATCGCCGCTCGCACCACCTGCGAGTGGCGTCGGCGCGTCCGCCTGCTCAGCCGGCCAGTACCGGCGCTGAAGCCAAAAGGCCACGTTGACGAGACCGATCATCACCGGCACTTCTACAAGCGGTCCGATCACGGCGGCGAAGGCCTGGGCCGAGCCCAGCCCGAACACGGCGACCGCCACGGCGATGGCCAGTTCGAAGTTGTTGGAAGCCGCGGTGAAGGCCAGGGTGGTGCTCTTCGAATAGTCCGCCCCGATGCGCCTGCCCATGAAGAAGCTCACCAGGAACATCGCCACGAAGTAGATGAGCAGAGGCACAGCCACCCGCACCACATCCAGCGGGAGCTGCACGATGATCTCGCCCTTGAGAGAGAACATCACAAGGATAGTGAACAGCAGCGCGATCAGAGTGATGGGGCTGATGCGGGGGATGAACTGCTTCTCGTACCACTCCTTCGTCTTGAAACGGAGCAACGTGAACCGCGTCAGGATCCCCGCCACGAACGGGATGCCCAGATAGATGCCGACGCTTCTCGCGATCTCGCCGATGTTCACGTCGACCGCCGCTCCCTCCAACCCGAACCAGCCGGGAAGCACGGTGATGAACACGAAGGCGTAGACAGAGTAGAAGAGCACCTGGAACACTGAGTTGAAGGCCACGAGCCCGGCGGCGTACTCGCTATCCCCTTTCGCCAGCTCGTTCCACACTATCACCATGGCGATGCAGCGCGCGAGCCCGATCATGATGACACCCTGCATGAGAGCGGGCTTGTCAGAGAGCAGGAGGATCGCCAGGAAGAACATCAGGACGGGGCCGACCACCCAGTTCTGAACCAGCGATAGCCCCAGAACACGCCAGTTACGGAAGACGTCTCCGAGTTCCTCGTAGTGGACCTTGGCCAGCGGCGGGTACATCATCACGATCAGCCCGACGGCGATGGGAATGGACGTGGTCCCAATGGACGCGCTCTCGATGGCCTTGCCTATCTGCGGCCAGACATACCCGGCGCCCACACCGATGGCCATGGCCAGGAAGATCCACAGAGTCAGGAACCTATCGAGAAACGAGAGCTTCTTCATACCGCTCCGCCGTCAGGCCTTGCCAATACCAGCATTCACATCGACATCTCGTATACCCGTTTATACGAGTATACTACCGTATGCTGGAGCGCGATGTGAAATGATTGGTGCCTGATTATCGAACGTGGCGATCATCCGTATGACCAACAGCGAAACAGGTGACCCGTCTTGAATCTACGCGACCCCCTCATGGCGCAGGTCGACGACGAGGGCCGGCTGGTGCTCCCCGTCGCGGTGACGGCCGGGCTGGGATTGGCGCCCGGCTCTGCGGTATCGCTCGACCTGGTCGAGAACGGCTACCGCCTGCACAGGCC
>JAFGIH010000662.1 GCA_016929985.1 Thermoleophilia bacterium
ACAGGTCCCTGGAAGCGCTTCATGACGAACGATGAGGCAGACGGCAGCCGTCTGCCTTGATCAATATAATCGTGATCGACGCCACGAACCAAGGAGGTCGACGGACACTCCTGGGTCAGCACGTTCATCATCCTGGCTGTTGATCGGAACGCAAAAGAGGCGGACTCCGCGCTTCTGCTACGGAGCCGTGGCGCAAGTCAGGCCCGGCTGCAAAGGTCTAGCTACAGTCTACTTCCGCATCCGCCACAGAATGTTGCACCAGACTCGACGGCCGACCCGCAATGCCGGCAGAAGCCGGAGGAAGCCGGAGGGGTGACGGCAGGTGCAACGGTGTCCGCAGTTGCTCCTTCGCGGGACTTCCTTCGCGACCTTCCCAGCAGGTAGATGACTGCACCGATAGCCGCGACGACCACGATCGCCGGCACGATGATCAGAGCCAGCAGGCCGGGGCTCATCTTCGTTTCTCTCGTCTCTGGGAAGACGGCGGACCCTTCACCGATGCCAACCAGTCGCTCCCTCTCCTCTGGGCTTAAGGGCCGCATGTCCTCTACGCCGTATCCGGCCACCGTGTCGTTCCAGTCCTGCTGAGTCATGGTCAGGACCGGGTCGAACACTCCAGCCCACGCGATCACGACCTGGCCATCGGTGAGGCTCACAACCTCCCCTGTGAGGGTGCTCGTGACATCCATGTGCCCCTCGTTGACCGAGGCCACTACGACCTCCACCACAGGGTCGTAGAAGATGAGGACGTCCGAACCTCGGATGCCGCAGATCGTGTTCCCCGTCCTGATCGAGAGGGCGGCCTGTCCACGCCATCCCTGGAAGATGGCTCTGACGGCGCCCTTGATGAGGTTGATAGCCGAGGACATATCCAGGCCCGAGCCCGCGCCCGGCGCCCTGAAATCCGTGAAGGATGCCTCGCTGTTGACGGAGATGTTGAGAACGGTCGGGCCGGTGTCCCGCCGGTCGTCGCGATCAGCCATCTCCACACGGACCCGCCCCTTGTCCGAGGTCCGAATGGTGTCTCCGATTCGGATCATCTGGTGGACCGTTCCCACGGCCTCGGGTTTGAGATACCGGTCTCGAGCTCCACGGACCGGCTCCCCACGATGGTCGAACACCTCGAAGTCGCCTGTGGCGGCGATGATCACGCCGATGTAGCCGTCGGGCAGGGTGCTGACTTTCTCCACCTCCGCCTTCTTCCGCTCGAACTCCTCGTCGGTGAAGGTACGGGGCGGCGGTTGGCCGGCATCGCTTGGGCCGGACGTTGATGTGCTCGAGGTGGCTGTTCCCGGCCGGCCGACAATGGGGCCGCCCACGTGAGGGATGTTTCCGGTGACCATGGGGCAGGTCACGTAGTCGCCGATGGTGGCCGCGGGGATACCGTTCACGAGGATGCGCGAGTCGCCGGTTACGACAGTGCCTCCGTGCGAGGTGCCGTCACCCACCCTTGCCACGGGCTTACCGTCGAGCAGCACAGTGGAGTCTCCCTCGGTGAGCGTCGCCGGCGGCCCCACACAGGCGACCTCGTCCCCCACGGTTGCGACCGCGTCACGGGCCCATTCGGGGAGGTCCGCGCGACTGATCCGGAGCACCCCTCCCGGCGGCGAGACCAGGTGGATGACGCCGTCGATCTCGATCACCCCGTGCTCGGGTGCGGCGGCCCGTGCCTCGTACTTCCATTTGACCACGCAGGCGGGTGCGTTCCACCACTGGGCGTAGATCTCCAGAGTCGACCCCGCTTGACCGGCGGGAGGCGGCCTGAGCAGCCAGGTCATGGAAGAGACGGTGCTGGGGACCTCGGCCCAGGGGGAGTACCAGAGGGTGTTGTCCGGCAGCGGCGTCTCAGATCCGATGGCCACAGAGGGAGAGATGTAGCGGAAGCCCACAGAAGGGTTGCCCTTCTTGACGTTGCCCGAGTGGGAGAAGTCCATACGCAAAGGATAGGTCTCCCCGGGGACAAGTACGGCCGGAGGAGCATCGAAGCTGGAACGGAAGGTGATGTGATACCACTCCTCCCCGGAGTCCACCCAGCGGTCGTCCAAGGAGAAGCTCGTCTCGGTGACCGTATATAGCTGGTACTTGCCCTCGTAGCGAGGCTCCGAGTAGTAGTCAGGGGTGGACCCCCCTCCGTAGAACTCAAGACCGTGGCCGTCGGGGTTGACGATGGTCTCGGTGAGCACCCACCTGGCCTCTTGGGCGCAGGCAGGCTGGGCGGGAAGGAGTAGGAGTAAGACGAGCAGGACGAAAAGGAGAGACACGGCGGCAAGGAGGCCTGGGCCCTGGGACCAAGGACCGCCCGGGGCGGCATGTCTGACGAACAGCTCGAGCCGGTGCTTACCCATCATGCTGGGGCGTCTCCTTGTTCAGATGCGCCTCACGGTACTACACGACCATGCCTGCGCGCTACGGAGGAGGAACATTCACCCGAACCCCGAGGCCGGAGCCGGCGTCTTGTCACAGGTAGCACATATATGCTACCGTGGCCGCGATCCCTCGATTTGGAGGACCAGATGACCCAGCAGGTTAAGCTGCGCAAGGCCGGAGGCTCGATCGCCGCCACGCTGCCCAAGGACATGGCCGATAGGCTGAAGCTCGCAGCCGGCGACAGCGTCATAGCCATAGAGACGGCGGATGGGATACTCCTCACCCCGTACGATCCGGACACCGAAGAGGCCCTCTCGATCGCCGCCGAGGTGGGCCGCACGTACCGGA
>JAFGIH010000663.1 GCA_016929985.1 Thermoleophilia bacterium
CAGCGACTCCTCGACCGCTCGCCGTCGATCCGGTGCAGAACGGGAGCACATTACCGCAGGCTGTCCCACCGGCCAGGACGGCGCACATCTCGTGCAAGCCTGTGTCGAGACGGATGTTGGCTATCATCCCGGGGCGACCCTCCTGGAAACGAGGCGCAGGCGGGTGGGTTGACGCTCGGCCCGCCGACAGGTACATTACATGCTCGCGCCGGAGCCTGTGTGCCCGGTTACGCACCCGTCGTGGCCCGTTCGTCTAGCGGTTAGGACATCGCCCTCTCAAGGCGGAGATCACCGGTTCAAATCCGGTACGGGCCACCTACATGACAACGGCCCCGCAGCGAAGGACTCCCTCCGCTACGGGGCCGTTGTCATGTAATGTCCGACACGCTCGGCCGACGCGCTTGATCAGCTCTCGGTCACAGCCGTGTAGATCAGCAGTTCGTTCGCGCCCTCGTCGAGCAGCGTCAGTCCGTCGCCATCCAACACGTAACTACGAGCCTGCTCCAGAAGTCCGAAGTAGGCGGTCTCAGCCTGCATCGCCGGCGCGGGTCCAGCCATGAGAGTGTGGACTATGGGCCCCAGCGAGAAGGCGCCGTCGGCCCCTACAGTGCAGTCGGCGCCGTACAGATTCACGGCCGCCTTGCCTGACATGCGCCCTTCTTCAAACGTCGCGGTGATCTCGAAGTCGCGTGGGTCAAGCATGCTGACCGTCCACCCTTCGAGCTTCCAGGACGTCCCCTCCAGCGGAGTGACATCGCCAGCGGAGGGCGTGGGGGCTACCGCTACCGTCACCGAGAAGGTCTTGAGAGGAGGAACACTCTCCCAGGGACGTGCGTAGTTCAGAACGAGCGTCGCCTCCCCGACAGCCAGAGCCCTGAATCTGAAGGTGTAGGTCCCGCCGGCCCCGACGAGCTCGCTATCGGGAACGTAGGTCGGCTCGCCCACCTGCTCCAGGATTGCTGCATCCTCGGTGGAGAGGTCCACGGTCCAGCCATATCCGGTGGTGGGGTTGCCCTCCAGCACCACGTCGACAATGTCTCCCGCCTCGACGGTCACGGTGCTGCCATCGTCTTCTTCATCCAGTGTGAACGTCGGAGCATCGGCCGGTTCGGCCTCCACCTGCACGGTCACAGAGAATGTCTCAAGCGGTGGCTCGGTCTCAGACGGCCGTGCATACTCCAGCGTCAGCTCGACCTCGCCGGCCGCCAGGCCCCGGAAGGTGAACGTGTAGGTTCCGCCGGCACCGAGTGCGTCGCTGTCGGCCACGTACTGTGGTTCCCCTACCTGCTCGAGAATGGCCGCAGCGTCGGGCGGCAAGACGACCGTCCAGGCATAGCCGGTAGTCGGGTTGCCCTTGAGGATCACTTCTATCGTCTCGTTGGCTCCGATTTTGACTGTCCTGCCGTCGTCGTTCATGTCGAGCACCACGGACCTGGGTTGGCTCGCCCGGATGAGCACCGTCGCGGCAGCGATGCGGCTCATGGAGGCCTGCGGTTGCAGCATGCCGGCTGCATTACCCTTGACCAGCCCTTGTTTGACGGCGAACGCCATCTCAGCACGCAGACTCGGGCTCACAAGCGCCCCATCGGAGAAGGCTGCGAGTATCGCGTCGATCTCCTCGGTCGTCATGGTCTCGAGATCGTAGCCCTGGTCTGCAGCCGCCTGCCGGGCGACCACGGCGATGGCCTGCTCACGGGTGACGGGAGACGCAACGCCGAACACCCCACCGCCCACGCCCTGCATCAAAGCGGCCACGTTGGCGCTTTCCACGTACACGAAGAACTGGTTCGTGTCGGGAACATCAGTGAATGTGGCGGTCTCCGGGTAGACCATCTCCACACCGAAGCCGGTAACGGCCATCTTGGCGAACTGCCCGCGGGTGATACTCAACCACGGCCGCCAATCGCCATCTGGGTAGCCGCTCGAGACATCCCCGAGCTGCTCCATCGTGACGCCGTACGAGCCGACAAGACTCTCGTCGACGTCGGCCCAAGGATCAGCGTAGACCACAGATACACAAACCAGGAGCATGGCGACGGCAATAATGAACACCAGCGCCGTCTTGTAAGAAGTCTTGACCATCGTTCCACCCCTTTTTGTCTGCCCGCATACCAACGGCTCTAGTGACGCACCATAGCCCATCGGGGTTCCTCTCCCGCGGGAAACGGCTCACCATGCGCTCGCGTTCTAGTTCGGCGTGACCCCGGCGTCGACCAATAGTGTCTGGCAGGTCATGAAGTCGCTATCCGATGACGCCAGGAAGAAGGCCGGACCGGCTAGATCGTCGGGGACCTCGTTTCGCTCGTGCAGCGCCTGCATGTCCCGGTTCTGCGAGTACCACTCCGGGTAGTCCTTGGTCAGTTCCAGCTGAGCGCCAGAGACGGTGAACCCGGGCGCGATGGCATTCACACGTATGCCGTACTCCCCGAGTTCCTTGCCGAGGGAGTGAGTGAATCCGAGCACGGCGCCCTTGCTGGTGCTGTAGTGGATGAACCCCGGTACGCCCTGGAAGAAAGTCGACGAACTGAGGTTGATGATCTTGCCGTACCCGTGCTCCTTCATGTACGGGACTACGGCCTGGGCGCAGAACCACATCCCGCGGACGTTGACCGCCTGCATCTTGTCCCATTCGTCCACGGTCCACTCGTTGAAGGGCCGCCACGCTCCCATGCCTCCGAAGACGGCCGCGTTGTTCACCAGGATGTCGATGCGGCCGTTCCACGTGGCAGCAACGAGCTTCGCCGCGGCTTTGCAGTGCTCGAGGTCGGTGATATCGCACACTACCGGTATGGCGGTGCCTCCTGCTTCCAAGACCTCTTCAGCGACCGCGGTCGCTCCCTCCACGTTGATGTCGAGCACCGCGACCAGTGCGCCTTCACTCCCGTAGCGGAGGCAGATGGCGCGGCCGATACTGTTCGTTCCGCCGCCCCCGGTCACAATGGCCACCCTGCCTTCAAGACGGCGGGCGGATCCTGCAGTGTCGGTCGTGTCCATCCTGCACCCCTCTCACTCGGATACGAACAGCGTGTGCTGCGATCTGCAATAGCCTCGGTCGCTTTCGGCAATCATAGCCCTCCCCATCTTAGCGCGTGCCCATCTTGCACCCA
>JAFGIH010000664.1 GCA_016929985.1 Thermoleophilia bacterium
AACCGGCGGCGGACAGAAGATGCCGGCAAACCACCTACTGCGCGTCGAGGTGCGTGATGAGGTTCGCGGTCATCTTGGCGACATGGTTGCGACTGGCCGGCGAGTTGGGATCGAAGTAGAGGCGGCCGCCGGACCCCACCTTTCCGCTCAAGATGCCTGCTTGATAAGCCGTCATGATCTGCCGGTAGTAGGGATGCGACAGTGGCACGTCGGAGAAGACCTTCACGCTGCCCGTATATTCCGGCAGAGGCTTGTCCGCGGCCGCGGCGCCTCGGGTGATCATCAGGACCAGTTGACTGCGGGTGATGGGGTCGTACGGCTTGAAGATACCCCCGTTGTACCCGTTGACGATACCGAGCGCGGCGGCCTCTTCAACGAAGTCGTACGGATAGCCGTTGGCGTCGAAAGTGGTCACGTCGGAGAAGGTGGGGTCGCCCACGTTGTCCACGTCGGGCGTGTGGAGCCCCGTGGCCTGCATGATCATCTTGGCGAACTGAGCTCGGAGCACATTGTCCTTGCCCATGAAGAACCACAGCTTTGAACCGCTCGGGATCTCCTTGCCGCTGATGACCCCCCTGTCGAGCAATACGCCGACGTACTGGTAGAAGGGATCGGCCGCTCCCATGTCGAGAAACTGCGTCCCACCCGGAGGATTCGTGGCGCCGCTGAACACGAACTCATGGCAGTCGGTCGAGCCGATGATGCCGCGCGCCCAGACCGCCAGTGTGTGCCGGTCGTAGCCGGCGGGGCCGGTCACCGTGCCGCCGACGGCCGGATTGGCCAGATCGAACCGCGTCACGGCCGGAGCCGAGACGCCTGAGGAGTCCCAAGAAATGAGCGCTGCTTGTAACGGAGCCCCCGCTTCTCCATCTATGACCGCCTGGAAGGCGCCCAGCGACGATGTGGCCGGGAAGTCCAGATAGACGGCTCCGTAGTCGACCACTTCCGCCGACCCCACCAAAGGCAGTGATCCCGAGAGAGGGGCCGGCTCGACGGTGACATCGAATCCGTTGAAGCAGTACGGAGCCAACTGCGGAGAGCACCCGTCGAGAAACCCGGCCACGATCCAATCATCGAAGAGCGAAGCGAACGAGTTCATGGAGCTGCGAGCAGCAAGCGTGGTATCGATGCCGGTCACGCTATCCAGGGGCTGCTCTACGAGCGCCCGGATGAAGTCGGGCCCCTCGCGTTCCGCCATATAGCGCATGAACGAATACGAGGCCCCGTAGTTGGCGATCAATCCCTGCCAGTGCGTAAGACTGAAGTTCGGCTCCCGGGCGAACGCGCGGAGCTGCGACGCCACGCGGTCGTCGAACCCGGCCAGATGCTCGCCATACGTGGTGAGGCCCTCGGTGATCCAGGTGGACTCGTTGGCGGCATCAGGGGAAGGGTCGAGCATCACATCCCGGTAGTAAAGGATGAGATGCGTGAATTCGTGAGCCGCCAGAGTGGGGCCGCTCATGGGCTCCGCCAGCAGCGCCTGCAGGTTGATGTAGATGATCTCCCGGCGATTGGTGTAAGTGGCACCTTCGGGGTCCATGTCGCGGAAGTTGAACGACCCGTCCACGTCGTCCCGCGGGTCGTTGAAGTTGTAGATGAGGATGTTCACGCGCGGATCGCCATCGATTCCCGGATTCGGCTCGGAGCCATACGCCTCGGTGAGAGCAGGGTAGATGGTGGAATCAAAGGTCGTCCCCAACTGCTCCAGAACGAAGGGCGAGACCCAATCGCCATCACTCACGTAGATGACCACGTGCTCGCCCTGCCATACCGTGGAGGCCAGGGTCTGCTTGTAGACGCCCGCACCCCAGTCCAGGGTCCAGAAGACCTCGCTGGTACCTGATGACGGCTGGGCCGACGCCCGGCCGGGCGTCGCCACAAACAGGGCACAGCCCAGCAGCAGCGCGGCTATCAGGAAGATATGGATCCCTCGAGCGCGGACCTGGCGAGGGCGAGGGGTTGTCGGGGCGACAGACATGGCGGTCATTATATCTGGTCTCTCACGGCGGCCTCCTGGTCGCGGTGTTGCGACCGGGGATTTGCGAAAGCCTTATGCTCCGGCAGCCTTACTGCCCCAGGTCGAGTACCCGGCACAGTATCACGGCCACGTGCTGCCGTTTGATGGGCTCTTTGGCCCCCAGAAGCGAGGCAGAGAAGCCATCGGACTCCCCGTAGCCAAGCAGTATCCCTTTGGACAGAAGGTAGGTGGCGGCCGCCCAGTGCGTGCTGCCGTAAGGCACGTCGGCAAATCCCGGGGTGGTGGATGGAAGGGCGGATGCCTCATCGTCCCAGCCCATCGCTCTACATATCATGGTGGCCATCTGGTCGCGCTGGATCTCGGTGTAGGGAGAGAAGGTAGTGGCCGTGACTCCCGCCACCAAGCCGGCGCCCTTCGCGGCGGCGATCCAATCGGAGTTGTCGCCGCTGGTGGTCGAGCTGATGGCGACGTCGTCGAACGGCCTGACGCTTACATTGGGCACCAGGATGAGATCCGTCGGATATATGAGGTTGTACAGGCAGACAGCTATCTTGGCGAACTGCGCCCGGGTGACGGTGCCCTCGGGCTTGAAGAGATCGTTCTCATACCCGCTCATGAGTTGAGTGGTGACCACCCGGGAGATCTCGTCGTGATAGAGATGGTCGGAGCCCACATCGTAGAACTCACCCGGCATGAGCGACCCATCGACGCTATCGGTGATGCCGGTGGGGTCTCCGGCCGGGTCGCCCGTAACGGGGCCGACGCCGCCATCCGTGCCCACGTTGCCGGCAGCTCCGGGATCGACATCGGGTGTGGGGTTGCCGACGCCCACGTCGCCGTTGACGCTCAAGATGAGCGTGGTGACGATGTTGGACGAGCCAAGCAGCGACCGCAACGACGAGACCGACACGGTGGCGCTGCCGTTGCTGCCGCTGAGGCGGAGGGTCTTGGCGCGGCTCGTGACGTCGGCAGTCTCGCGAGCGATGATCTGCACGTCGCTGATCTGGCCGATGCTCACGGTCTTACCGGAGGTGTCCTTGAGCCTGCCGTTCACCTTGCTCGACAGACTGTCGGCCGAGATGGTGTAGGTCCATTCCCAGCCTGGCCTATCGGGTGGAGCGCGCAGGCTCCATGGGTCGGGCTGGGCGACGATATAGGGTAGAGAGTTGCTGCCCGTCCAGGCCGAGGCTGTGGTGTATCCCCCCGAATGACCGGAGAAGAAGGCGGTTATGGCCTTGCCCCCGTACGTGAGGATCTGCCCGGCGGTGTCCGTGGCGGCCCTCGCGATGCCGGGATATTTCGCTTCGAAGCTGTAGCCGCGGTAGCACTGGTCGGCCCAGTTGTCGGCCAGGGTATTGCCGTCCTTGGCCATGGCGTAGGTACGGGCGGCGACCGCCTGAGCCTTCACCGCCTCGTAGGCGGAGTACGCGCCGCCGGTGGTCGCCCAGTCGTACTCCACCTCAGCGATGCTGCGCACGTACTTCTCGAGGTCGACGAAGTTGTAGACCCAGAGCTCACCCGCATCGTCGCCGGGCTGCACGCGGAGGGTGCCCCAGTATTCCCGGTAGTCGATCGCGGTACCGCCACTCGTCGTGAGCTGGATGTTGATGCGGCCCTCGGAGGCGCCGTCGCCCCCCGGCTTGAGGTCTATGTAGCCGAAAGTGCCCTGGCTGACGCCGTCGATGGTCACCTTGACCTGACTGCCGCTACGCGTCACACGCACCACCGAGCCTACCGGCACCATGACTCCGTTGAGGCTCGCGGCAGACACGGTGGGTTTCATGTCCACGCGCGAGAAACTGGTGGTGTTGCTCTTCCAAGGAGTGCTCGAGATGCGGACTTTGAGGACCTGATCGGCGGGATCACTGTAGATGTTGCCAAGCTGCTGCAGAGTGGTGTTCGGATAGTAGAACGCGAGGATCTG
>JAFGIH010000665.1 GCA_016929985.1 Thermoleophilia bacterium
GCGCGGCTGCTGGTGGGTAGGCGCTTCGCCGAGCTCAATCGCAAGCTCTTGGACACCCAGCGCGAGCTGCGCAGGCAGGCGCTCACCGACCCGCTTACGCACATCATGAACCGCAGAGCCATCCTCATGCGCCTCTCCGAGGAGATGGCCCGCGCCCCTCGGCAGGGCCTTCCTCTGAGCGTAGGCATGTTGGACATCGACCACTTCAAGTTGGTCAACGACGAGTACGGCCATGCCGGAGGCGACTACGTGCTCCAGGCGGTCGTCGATCGCACCCTCAAAGCGTTGCGCCCCTACGACGCTCTGGGCCGGGTCGGCGGCGAGGAGTTCCTCATAGTCATGCCGGGAGTCGGACCGCGCGACGCGGAGATCGTGCTCGAGCGTATCCGCAAGATCGTCCGGGCGACGGCGATCGAGATCCAGGGCACCGAGCTTATGGTCACGGTGAGCATCGGGGGCGCCGTTGCAGCTCGCGAATCCATGGATGAGTTCATACACCGGGCCGATGACGCGCTCTACCGGGCGAAGGGCTCGGGCCGCGACCGCATCGTCATGGCGCCCCAGGTGGAAGAGGGCGGCGAGCAAGCTCCGGCAGCCGCCGGGGCGCCCGTCACGAGCGGCACTTAGACGGTCGAAATAGTCTTGTCTTGACCGGCTCGCGTCGCATGCTATACTGCGCGCGACATTCGATAGGAACCTTCTCCAGGCGTCGAGCCGAGCTACCCACTCTCTTTCCGCCCGCGTGCAGTTCTCTCCTCTCGTATGCCGCAGCGTAACTCCACATGGAGGAAAAAATGAGTTCTGCAAAACTGTATGTGGGCAACCTGAGCTACAACACTTCGGAGGCAGCGGTCAGGTCGATCTTCGAACAGCACGGGGAGGTCGTCTCGGTCAACCTGATCAGCGACCGCGCCACCGGCCGGCCGAAGGGCTTCGGGTTCGTCGAGATGGCGACCGACGAAGCGGCGGCGGCAGCTAAGAGCGCTCTCGACGGCACCGAGCTCGATGGCCGTACGCTCAAGATCGACGTGGCCAAAGAGCCCGCGCCTCGCGCGCCCCGTTCGGGCGGCTACGGCGGCGGTGGCGGCGGCTACGGCGGCGGTGGCGGCGGCGGTTTCGGCGGCGGCGGCTACGGCGGTGGCGGCGGAAGTCGCCGCTGGTAACCAGCGGTCGCACCCAGCCTAGCGTAGAGAATGGCGCCGGTCGAAAGGCCGGCGCCTCTCTGTCTGCAGAAGGGCCGATCGCCCTTGTCAAGTTAGGCCCGCAACACTAAAATAGGCTGGCCTAACTTTGGAGGGGCGGTTGCATGGGTCAGCTTGACGAAATAGACCAGAACACGAACGAGGCCGAAGTCCTCAGCGCCAGTTTGGAGGACTACTTGGAGGCGATACTCCAGCTCGAGGCAGCGTCACGGGTCACCCGAGTCAGCGAGATCGCCGAGCAGTTGAACGTCTCGCGCCCTTCGGTGACGGGGGCGCTCAAGAACTTGGCCGCCCGCGGGTTGGTGGTGCATGCCCGGTATGGCCATGTGACGCTCACCGAGGAAGGCGTGGGCATCGCCCGCGAGGTTCTGGGGCGCCACGTAGCCATCCGCGAGTTCCTTATGGACGTACTCGGCATCCCGGAGGATAAGGCGGAGACCACCGCGTGCCGTTTAGAGCATGTACTCGAGCCTGACATCATCGCGCATCTCATCGCTTATGCGGAAGGTCTGAAGACCGCCGGAGGACGTTCCGGCGAGGGCCCCGGACGGCACGGTCGCGAGACCACGGGAGGCCGGGCATGACCTGGCTGGCGTTCCTTCCCCCGGACTCTCGAGCGGTTGTGACCGCTCTTCCCCGGCAATGTGGACTGGCCAGGCGGCTCATCGCCATGGGCCTGACTCCAGGAGCCGAGGTCCACGTGCTGCAAAACCGGGGGCGAGGTCCTCTCATCATCGAAGTGCATGGGGTGCGCTTGGCCCTGGGTCGCGGTCAGGCGGCCCGGGTGGCCGTGGATTCACTGACCCCCTCGGGATCCGAGGAGTCGGCGTCTGTTGCGCAACCGGATGAGTCGGACGCAGAGGCATAGTGAGCCGGATCGAGGAACGGCCGGTCAAGACCAGGCTGGCCCTGGCCGGCCAGCCCAATGTAGGCAAAAGCACGATCTTCAATGCTCTTACCGGGTCCGACCAGCATGTGGGCAACTGGCCCGGCAAGACGGTCGAGAAGAAGACCGGCCACTTCAAGCATAGGGGTCGCCGCGTCGAGATCGTCGACCTGCCCGGCACGTACAGCCTCACCTCCGGTTCGGAGGAGGAGCGGGTCGCTCGCGACTACCTCATCAACGAGCCTCCCGACGTGGTGATCGCCATCGTCAACGCAGCCTCGCTCGAGCGTAACCTCTATCTTGTGGCCGAGTTGCTCATGTTGCCCGTGCCGGTGGTGGTGGGTCTCAACATGGTCGATGTCGCTGAGGCCCACGGACTGCACGTGGAGCCCCAGGTCCTCGAGGCCGCCCTGGGGATACCGGTAGTGGAACTGGTGGCGAGCAAGGGTCGTGGCGTAGCTCAATTGATCGACGCGGCTATGACCTTCGTCGATCAGCCAGGACTGTTCAAGCCGAACCGGCCTGCCGTCAGGGCAAAGCATAGCTCGGTACTGGCCGAGATCGAGAGCATCCTCGCCGGTCGTGCCCCCGTCAACTACTCCTCGGGGTGGACGGCACTCAAGTTGCTGGAGGGCGACGCCGATGTCTCCGAAGCCGTGAAGACGGCGCTCCCCGATGTGTGGCCATCCGTCTACAGTGTCTTGGCCGACCACGACGACGCCTACATCGACATCGCCGGCGGGCGTTACGACTGGATAGCACGGATGGTGCGTGCGGCCGTCGTCAAGCCAAAGCACGGGGTCACCGTCATCACCGATCGCATCGATCGCGTGGCCACCCACCCCTTCTGGGGGCTGGTTGTGTTGGTGGCGGCACTGGCCGCGTTGTTCGCCGTCACGTACTACGCTGCGGGCCCGGCGGCCAGCGCGTTGGGCGGGATAATCTCCGGGGGGTTCTCGGACCTCCTGCGGAGCCTGCTGGACGGAGCGCCAGAGTGGACCTCTGGTCTGGTCGTCGACGGGATAGTGGCGGGCGCGGGTACCGTTCTCTCCTTCGTGCCCATCCTGATAGTCTTCTTTGCCGCTCTGGGCCTGCTCGAAGATGTGGGCTACATGGCGCGAACGGCTTACGTCATGGATCGCTACATGCACTGGATGGGGTTGCACGGCAAGTCGTGCATGCCGCTGCTTCTGGGCTTCGGCTGCAACGTCCCTGCCATCCTAGGAACGCGCATCATCGAGGAGCGGAAGGCCCGCCTGCTCACGATGATACTGACCCCTTTCATACCCTGTGCCGGACGGCTGGCGGTACTCGCCTTTCTTGCGCCGGCCTTCTTCGGGAGTGCCGCCCCCTGGGCCCTGGTGGCCTTGGTCGGTGGCAACCTGGTGATCCTTGGCCTGATCGGAGTCGGAGTCAACAAGCTGGTTTTCAAGGGAGAGCGGAGCGCCTTCATCATGGAGATGCCCCTCTACCACGC
>JAFGIH010000666.1 GCA_016929985.1 Thermoleophilia bacterium
ATGTCGTCGAAACTGAGGCCTTCACCAGCCAGCTTTTCGTCCCAGTCAATCACGCCAGACCTCCTTTTCTTGGTGATTCTAGCAAAAGCGGCGGTGTTGGCGCGGAGCTCTGGGATGGGCCGACCCGACCGGCCCTTGCGCCCGCCCCGCGCCGGCCAGGCCGGGCTCGGCGGTCCGGCGGGGCACCGGCTGGAGCCCGGCGCTGCAGCCACGTTCTGCTAACCTACGGCACCATGAGCATCGACACTGTGATATTCGACTTAGACGGCGTCATCATCGACTCCGAGGCGGAGTGGAACGCCGTGCGCCACCGCGTAGCGGAGGCGCACGGCGGTCATTGGAACCCCATGACCGACCAGGCGTTCCTCATGGGCGACAACTCCATGCAATGGGCCGCCCGGATGCGCGAGATCAACGGCGTGCAGCTCTCCGACAAGGAGATCTACGATGCGATCGTGGAAGGCCTGCGAGAGAAATACGTGCGTCGCTTGCCACTGATCTCCGGCGCCCGGGAGGCGATAGCCAGCCTATCGCTCGAATACCGCCTCGGACTGGCCTCGTCGTCGCCGTTGGAGTTGATCGAATACGTGCTCGAGCTGGCCGGGCTGAGCGGCGATTTCAGCGCGGTGGTCTCCTCGGATGAGGTGTCTCGCGGCAAACCCGAGCCCTATGTCTACCAAGAGGCCTGCGCCCGGTTGGGCACTATGCCTGCGCACGCCGCCGCGGTGGAGGACTCCACGAGCGGCATACAGGCCGCGGCCGCGGCGGGACTGGCGGTCATCGCAATCCCCAACCCCGCGTTTCGCCCTTCGGACGCAGCCCTCGCCCTGGCGGACGTGGTGCTCGCCTCGATCGTGCAGCTCGACCGCTCGGTCGTAGCCTGCCTGAGGTGACACGATGGTGCTGGTGACCGAGGATCTGGAGATTCCAGAGACGGAGCTCTCTTTCACCACCTCTCGCAGCAGTGGCCCCGGGGGACAGAACGTCAACAAGGTGAGCACCCGCGTGGCCCTGCTCTGGAGCGTGAAAGAATCGCCGAGCCTGAACGACCAGCAGCGGGAGCGCGTGTTCCAGCGCCTCCCCGGGCGCATCAACCGCGAAGGGATCCTGCGGGTGGTGTCGCAGTGCCACCGCACACAGCTGGCCAACCGCGAGGCCGTGGTGCGGCGTTTCGGTGAGCTGCTGCGCGAGGCCCTGGCCGACGCGCCGGAACGTGTTGCCGTGAAGGTACCCAAAGCGGTCAACGCAAGGCGCATCGAGGGGAAGCGGCGCCGTGGCCGTCTCAAGCGCGACCGGGTGGTCGACGTCAGCGACGAGTACTAGTTGCTGACCCGCGGCGCACGCTGCCGACAAGTCTCGTAGGCGAGAGCAAAGAGACTCGGGTGCGATGTCTCCCGGCGACCTCTGCAATGTGCGCACAATGTGCGCACATTGCAGAGGGGTCGTGAAGGTACGGACAGATACGTGGGTTCGGGGCCGGTCTCGGACTCGACTCGCCGCGTAGGGCTCGGAAGCGGGCCTGGGTCGGTCTTGCTCAGCTGCGTCCGCTACCGGCCTTAGAACTCGACCACGCAGTAGGGGGCAGGGAGGGAGGAGAACATCCGGTCGGCGAGCTTGACCGCTCCGGGCGTCAGTTCTCGCACCTTTCCGGCGGCCGCGAGGGTCGCGAACGACACGCCACCCAGGTATACGGCGCCCAGCATGTCCATATCGAGGGAGAGGTCGGGCGGCTTCGCGGTCGGGGTGCAGTCGGCGGCCGTGTGCGGCTCCGGCCCCGTTGCCGGCCTGGTTCCCGGCGTGGCTACCGACCCCGCGCGCAGCAGGTAGCAGGTCCTGCTGGGAGTAGGGAAGGGGTCGGTGACCTCAAGGACGAGTTCGCCGGGAACCTCGTAGGTCCGGGCGGCCAGTGCCCGCGGCACGTCCAGCAGGCGCAGCCAGAGAAAGTCGGCAATGGCATCCACTTTGAAACGCCGCCGGTCGGCCAGTAGCCAACGCAGTGGTTCGTCCACCCGGCCCCGCCAGCAGGTGACCGTCTGGCATAGGTCCATGTCGAGCAAGAAGCCCCAGAGAGCCCGGTAGACGTGGCGATCGGCGGCCTGCAGTTCGACCACCTGGACTTCGTTGGCCGGGGTCTCTCCCTTCCAATCGTTCTTCACCCGGTAGCTCACGTAACCGTCGGGCATCCCCGGGGTGGTCTCGTGCACGCAGTGGTGCATCGCTCCGGCGCCCTCCCGCGCGGAAGGAGGGTCACCCAGGTATTCGGCCCACATCCCCGGAGTCCGGCCGACGGCTCCCGGCTGTCGCAGCCGCAGGCTCTCGTAGACAGGGGGTAGCTGTGAGGCCGCCTCGTCGGTGCTGAGCAGGCGGATACGGCCGGCGGCGCCGGTGTCGTGTGGGTCGGTGAAGGCGGCGAAGGCCCGCTCCACGCCGAAGCTGGCGAAGTGGGTGGCCGGTCCGTAGCCGAAACGGCCGTAGATGTTGGCCTCCGAGGCGCCCAGCCCCGAGAGGATCTCGCCCCGCGCGGTCATGTCGGCGATTTGCGCGGCCATGAGCCGGCGGAGTAGGCCGCGGCGGCGATGCGTGGGAAGGGTGGCTATCCAGGTCACGCCGCCCATGGGGACGACCGATCCGCCGGGCAGGGTGAGTTCCATGGACAGGACCGCCGAGGAGGCCACCAACCTGCCCTCTTCGAACGCGCAGAGAGAACGGTCGAAGGGGAGGCCTGCGCGATAGGCCTTGGCATCGTCCTCGGTGGCCTCTTCACCGAACGCAACACATGCGAGCGCAAGGATGGCCGGGAACTCATCCTCCCGGATGGGTCGTATCTCGATGCCGTCCATAGTCTTGCCGCCTACCGCAGCAGGCAGCCACCCTCTTGCAGATGGGCCTGCCATTCGGCCTCACTCGGCTCGCCGCACTTGCGGAGCAGCCGCTCCCACTCCTCGTCCACCCAGGCTTCGATCATCTGGAGTTCATCCTCATAGCCCTTCTGGAAGAGGTGCGCGAAACGTCCTTGACGCTTCAGCCACGGCACCAGAGGGAGCTTATGATGCGGCCGGTAGGTCAGCCTGTACTCGCCGTCTTCGTACTCGAACAGCGGCCAGTAGCACGTGTTGACGGCCTCACGGGCCAGATCGATGCTCTCGGCGCCGTCCGAGCGCCACCCACGGGGGCAGGGGGACAGCACGTTGAGGAAGGACGGACCGTCGGTAGCGAGAGCCCTGGCGGCCTTCCGCACCAGGTCGCGCGGGTCGTGTGGAGAGGCCTGGGCCACATACCCGATGCCGTGGGCGATCATGAGCTCGGTGAGGTTCTTGCGGTTCTGCAGCTTGCCCCCGGACTCCTTGCCCACGGGGCTGGTCGTCGTCCAGGCGCCCACCGGGGTTGCCCCGGAGCGCTGGAAACCGGTGTTCATGTAGGCCCCGTTGTCGTAGCAGACGTAGAGCATCTTGTGACCGCGCTCCATGGCGCCCGAGAGCGATTGCAGGCCGATGTCGTAGGTGCCGCCGTCACCGCCGAAGGCGATGAACTTGACGTTGTCGTCGATGAGGCCCTTCTTCTTGAGCGCCCGGAAGGCGGTCTCGACGCCACTGATGGTGGCGGCCGAGTTCTCGAAGGCCGTGTGGATGAATCCACCCTTCCACGAGGTGTAGGGGTAGATGGTCGTGCTCACCTCGAGGCAGCCCGTCGCCGAGCCGACTACTACCGGGTCGTTGGTACCCATGAGGACCTGCCGCACCACAATGGGGGCTCCGCAGCCTGCGCACATGCGATGACCGCCGGCCAGCCCGCTGCCCTGGCTCACCAACTCGAGCCACCGGCGGCGCGCTTCTTCGAAGTGGTTGGTCTCCTGCAGGGCGTCGACCGGACAGACGTCCACGCACTCCCCGCAGAGTATGCACCGGCTCTCATCTACCGAGAACGACTTCAATGTCCGCTGGTTGAAGGTGAGCGCACCGGTGGGGCAGGCGCTCACGCAGCGGCCGCAGCTGATGCAGTCGGCCAATTGGAGGGCTTCGCTGTAGGGCGTGTCGACCTTGATGGCGAAACCACGACCAGTGAAGTCGTAGCAGGCCGGCCCGGCCACGTCGCGGCAGACCCGCACGCAGCGGCCGCAGGCGATGCAGCGCTGCATATCGCGCCGGATGAATGGGTGCTCGTACTGCGGCTCGACAGTCCGGACTCGGCTGCCTTTGGTGACCAACTCGTTGCTTGTGATGCCGTATTCCACTCCCAGCTTCTGCAGCTCGCACTTTCCAGAGGTGGGGCAGACGCACTGCAGGCAGCGCTTCGCCTCTTCCTGAGCGGCGGCCAGACTGAGTCCCTTCTCGACCTCCACGTCGAGGGCGGAAAGCCGCTTGGCCTTGGAGGCTTTGGGCATGGTAGCGCGGGCCGCTGTCTCGGCGGCCGCTCCCATCTTGAGCCACAC
>JAFGIH010000074.1 GCA_016929985.1 Thermoleophilia bacterium
ATCGCGGCGGAAGGATTCCCGCCGAAGACTCTATCCGGGATCGAGGTGCAGGCGGAGGTTGACCTGGGAGATATCGCGCTGAGGTAGACAGCTGCACTGAGGCGACCAAAGTGCAGGGACCGCAGAGCCGCCACGGGCAGTGTCGCCCTTGACGACGACCGCTGCGGTGCTTGACCAAACGATTGTGGCGCTCAGAGCTCGCGGGGAGGAGGAACGCTGGGTCACCAGCAGGGGCGCCCGCTACCACCTGCGCCTGGGGGTGGCCGTCTCCCCATTGACCGTAGTTCCGGGGGGGTACTACTCCAGTAGTGAGCCGCCATCTCGGCCGGGCTTCCGCGCGGCCGCCGCGCCGATGTGATACATACGTGTGGTGCGGACCCGTGGAATTCCTCGCCGGGAGGGGAGGGGCAGAATGCAAGATCCTGAGTCGCAGGCAGACGTGCAGAGGGACAGAACGGCCAGGCTTGCTCAAGCTCTTCACGATCAGCTGGCGCCGTGGCAGGAGGCGGTGGCCGCCCCTGCCCGGGCTCAGGAGACCGTGCTGCGCCGTCTGTTGGGCGACTACACGAAGACGGCCTACGGGTCCGGTCATGACGCGGCCGCGGTATTCGCGGAGGGGGGCAGCACCGAGGCCGCGCCTGACGCCGCCCCCGCCGCCTCCGAGAGCGCCACTTCAGATGGCGCGGCCCCGGCCCGCGCCGCGGAGAGCGCCGCCTCCACCGGCGTCGCCGTCGTCGCCGACAGCCCGCTCGTCGCCGCCTACCGGCGGGCCTTCCCCATCGTGACCTACGACGACTACAAGCCGCTCATCACCGCCGTCCTCTCCGGCGACACGGCAGCGCTGCTCTCTGAGGAACCGGTGGGCTGGGCCATCACCCGGGGCACCGTGGAGGGCGAGTCGAAGTTCATCCCCATGACTCCCACCGACCTGGCCATGCGCGTCAGCGCCGGCCGCGCCATGATGAGCTACGTAGCTTCCACCCAACGCACCGACCTCTTCGCCGGCGTCAACCTTAACCTCAACTTCCCCTCGGTGGTGGGCAAGGTCAAGGTGGGCGACAGGGACGTCGAGTACGGATACAGCTCGGGCATCTACACCAAGCACGTCTCCAGGTCCACCCCCATCCGCTCTCTCCCCGCCCAGGACGAGATCGACGCTCTCGGCGGGGGTACCGCCCGCGAGGACTGGGACGCCCGCTTCGAGCTCGCCCTGGAGAAGTGCAGGAACGAGAACGTCACGCTGGTCGGAGGGGTGTGCCAGACCGCCCTCGAGTTCGGGCGCTACCTACGCCGGCGTCACGGCGTCTATCCCAAGGAGCTCTGGAAGACTCAGATCATGACCCTGGGGAGCACCCCCGGCATCAACACCCGGCACGCGGCCCAACTCACCGCCCTGTACGGTCCGGTGGCCATCCGCGAGATCTACGGCGCCACCGAAGGCATGTTCGGACAGCAACGCGATGATCGCAGGGCTTGGGTGCCCAACTACGATCTCTTCTTCTTCGAAGTGCTCACCCGCTCGGGCATCAAGATGCTCCACCAGATGCGGCCCGGCGAGACCGGGAGCTTGGTGGTTTCCACCCCCATCCTGGCCCGCTACCGCATCGGCGACCTCATCAAGGCCCTGCGCCCGCCCTACTTCCGTTGCATAGGCCGCGAGCGTTGGTGGACCAAGCTGGACTACTACTGGACCGAACTGTCCACGCTGAATCTGGGGCGGGTGTAGGCCGGCGGCTCCCAGGCTTCTAGCGCCGCGGCAGTAACCGTCCGGCCAGGATGCCGAGCCCGATGGCGATCAGCACCACCGGCCCGATGATCTCCCAGTCCTTGGTCCAGAGTCCGAAGCCGATGCCGGTGAAGACGGCCGCGCCGACGAAGTTGCTCGTCAGCGGCTGTCGCCAGCTCGGGATGCCCAACCGGATGAGCGCCTCCATCGCGGCGATGCCGGCCAAGCCCCAGAAGAAGATGGCCCAGCCGCGATCGCCGTCGGCGAAGATGCCTTGGTTCTGTAGAAGCAGGAAGACGCCCAGCCAGATGATGACGAAGGCGAAGGCCACGAATCCCAGAGGGTTGCGCCGGTACTTCTCATCCAGCCCCTGGCCCTTCTCCTGACTCTTCTCCTGCCCTTTCTCGTCCTTTTCGTTCCGCGGCCACGGCGCGCGACTAGGGTCGTGCTGTTGTGCTCCGCGGTTAGGGTCGTACTGCTCAGGCTCCATATCGCCTCCCCCGAGACCGGACGAAACCACCAACGACCCTATTCTACACTCGTTGCCAGCCTCGTTGATACGCGAAGGTTGGCGAACGGTGCTCTCCACGTGGGTGGATGACGAACATGACCACATGAGCCCGGCCCTCCCCGCGATTGACTCCGGGCGAGGGCGGAGCATGATCAGGTGCGGACGAGGTGGGAACACGGACCCGGGAGGTGCGCCTTGAAAGTCGAGTACCGCGCGGAAGTGGACGCCGCCGCCGAGACACTCTGGGACATCCTCGCCGATGTCAAAGCCTGGCCCGAATGGCAAGGGACCTCCTACGTGGAGCCTCCCTCCGGGCACCTGCACGAAGGGACCATCTTCCCTGTCGACCTGGCGGGTCTGTTGTGGACCGTCACCGTCATCGATGCGGATAGGCCCGGCAGGCTGGCGTGGGTGGGACGGAGGCCGGGACTCAAAGCCCTCCACGAATGGGAGTTCGCCGAGTTCGAAGGCAAGACCACCGTCACCAACCGGGAGAGGATCTCCGGCCGGATGCTCCCCCTCACTTATCCGATCGCGAAGAAGAAGGTACCGGAGGTCAATCAGAGGTGGCTGGCTGCTTTGAAGGCCAGGGCGGAGGGCGCCACGGTCTGAGGCTCCGCCTTGGGCACTCCGACCGTCGTCCTACCCCTGGCCGCCCTGACCGCCGGGCCGCCCCACTCTGCGTCGGCGTGGCGCCGCGGCTGACGCCCAAGCCGCCGCCCGCTCACAGGGTCAGTTCGAGTCTCCTGCTGGTGTAGTTGTTCGAGGTGTCGATGTCAGCATCGAAAGGGTCGGTGTCCACCGTGGCCGACCAGTTCTTGCTGCCGGGGGAGTCGTAGGTGAAGCGCCAGTCCAGGTAGGCCGTCTCGCACGGGGCCACCGTGACCCGTCCTTCGCGGTCGGTCACTCCGCTCGCCTCGTCGGACCTCCAGCGCACGCGGGCGCTCTCCGCCACCATGTCCCCCTGGTTGCGCACCCGGATGTGGATCGTCACCTCGGTGCCCACTGAGGGGACCACCTGGCAGGTGATGGCCGGGTCGGGTCCGTGGACGCCCTCGCCGTTGTCGTCCGGGCCGTCGTCACCGTCACCGTCGTCACCCTCGCCGTCCGCCGGGACGAGGGTCACGCTCACGTAGTACGAGTAGGACTGCTGGTCGAAGCCGATGACCTCCAGCTCGTAGTTGTAGTCCTGGGTGACGAGGAAGGTCATCTCGCCCTGGTTGGCCACGGGTTCCTGGTTGAGGAAGGCGGCGCCGATGTTGTGGGCGTCCCACTCCAGCTTCACCACGGCGCCCCCCTCGGGCAGGGCGAGCTCGGTGGAGGGCCGGCTGCCGGGATCATTGGGATCGATCCCGGTGAAGGTGACCACGGGTAGGGGGATGTCCATGGGATGGTTGATCTCGGGCAGCTCGTCCACGTCTTCGTCGGGGTCGGGGAGCTCGGCCAAGTCGGGAGCTTCGTCCTCGGGCACCACCACGTCGGCCGGGTCGACCTGAGCCACCTCGGGGGCGCCCGACGGCAGCCTGATGCCCACCCGGTTCACCATCACGTCGTCCACCCAGGCGGTGGTGCCGGCGGCTGAGCCCACCATGATCGTGCCCTCCACCAGCGGGTCGCCGTCGGTGGCCGCGAGCCACAGGGTCCTATCCACGTACACCTGGATGGTCCCTCCCTGCCGGGCGATGGTGAGGTAGTGGCGGACGCCGGGCTCGGGGGCCGCGGCTTGGGCCAGCACGGTCTTGTCGCCGGCGGCCGGGGCCTTGACCAAGGAAATGAGGTCCTCATCCACGGCCACGTAGTAGCGGCCGGAGAGGGTGGTGCAGAAGCTCAGGCCAAGGGCGCCCTGCTCGAGCAGGTAGGACGTCCTGAGGGCGTAATCCTCGCGCCAGCCCACGCCCGCGGGCACGAAGGCGTAGCCCTCACCGCTGGTGGCGAAGGTGTAGAGGTCGCCGTCCTGCTGCACCACCCAGGCGCCCTCCACCTGCCAGCCGGCGCTGTCGCCGTCCTGGAAGTCGTCGAAGAAGAGGATGTTGCCGGCGCCGCTCTGAGCCCCGCCCGAGGTGGAGGCTGTGGCCGGGGCCGCCGTGCTGCCGGGAGCGCCGGTGGTGGGGACCGTGGTGGGGGGCGGGGCGGTGCTGTCGGACGAGAGCTCGCCGCAGCCCCCGAGCGCCCAAGGCACGAGGCCCAGCACGACCAGGGCGAGGAGAGCCACCACAAAGCGCGAGAGCGGCCATGACCTGTTCACGATCGTCCCCCTTCACACGTGCGGTAGGCGGCAGAGCGCGGGGCCCGTGAAAGGCGCCGTCAGCCACACACTAATACGACGGCGGGGGTTTGTATAGTGAAGGATAAGGATCTGAGGGGGGTCAAAGGGTGGGGCGCGTCCACGTCCGCACGGCCCCGCATCGCCCGCTCTTGGTACACTGGAACCTACCGTCCCGGTGCGCGGGAGCACCGGCGCGTCTTGTGCGCCCAATAGCGGGAGAGACATGGCAAACAGTTACAGCAACGCCCGAACGGCTCTGGAGAAGGTCTTGGGCAGAGCCTTCACCGAATACCAGTGGGAACTGCTGGTATCGCAGGGCTATGAGGCGGCCATCCTCTCGCGGCAGCGGACGCCCGAGGAAGTGGCGCAGGAGCTGAGCGAACTGGTGGCGGTGCTGGGCGGCGCGGGCGAGAAGGGGGAACGGCCCACGCGGACGCCCGAGCCGCGCAATTGGGAAGAGATGGAGAAGGTCATC
>JAFGIH010000667.1 GCA_016929985.1 Thermoleophilia bacterium
CCGTCGCCCAGGGCGCACCATGTGTATCTCCACGTGACGCCCGCCGGCAACTGTAGCTTGGCGAGTTGTCCCAGCTCCTCTTTGTCGTAGGCCACGGGATGTATGGCAAGGTATCTGCGCATGTCGCTACCTCCTAGACTTGCCAGAGGCCCAGAGAGACACTCATTCTACCTGTGCTATTCCCAGCCACACCACAGCGAAAACGCCCACGGCCAGGTGTTGCACGCGGTAGGTCCGGGTGCGCCACCCGCGGGTCCTTCTCAACCGGCGGCCCTGATCAGCGAATCGGCGATCTCTCGAATGATTGTCGTGGCCGGGGAGTCCGGATGGTCCTTCACGTACGCTTGGCCACTGTCTCCCGAATCCGCGATGGCGGGATCGAGGGGTAGCGAGCCAAGGAAAGGTACGCCCATCTCGTCGCTCATTTCCTTGCCCCCGCCGGAGCGCAGGATATGGGTGACCCGCCCACACTCCGGGCAGACGAACCCGCTCATGTTCTCCACCACTCCCAGCACCGGCACTTTGAGCCGTCGGCAGAACGTGATGGCCTTTCGGACGTCCACTGCGGCCACCCGCTGCGGAGTCGTGACGATGACCGCCCCGTCAAGGTGTTCGATAAGCTGGCACACCGAGAGCGGCTCGTCCCCGGTACCGGGTGGCGAATCGACTATGAGATAGTCTAGATCGCCCCAATCCACATCAGCCAAGAACTGGTTGATCATCTTCATCTTCATGGGCCCACGCCAGATGACGGGCTCATCCTGGCTGGACAAGAAGAAGCCCATGGACATCACCTTGACCCCGGCGACCTCAAACGGAATCAGCCTGTCATCTTTGGCCATCGCCGGCTTGCCCTCGAGCCCCAACATGGTGGGGACACTGGGGCCGTGGATGTCCACATCCAGCAAACCCACCTTCTGCCCGGCCAAGGCTAGGGCCATGGCGAGATTCACCGCCACCGTGCTCTTTCCTACTCCGCCTTTGCCGGAGAGAACGGCCACCGTATGTCGGATGTGAGACAGGTTGGAGGCGAGCCTGCAGCGTTCGGCGAACGCTTCTTCGCTCTCGCCTTCTTGTCTCGCGAGTTCTTTATCGGCCATGTTGGGTCACACACTCCCTACGGAAAACCTTCACGGGTTCGTTTTGTGAAGATCCAAACTCTCCCAGATCCGACGGATATCGTCGGCGCTGGGGGCTTCGATCTCCACCACTGCCTTCTGCTGCAACTGAGCCTGGGTCACTGAGCGGTCGTAGCGCACCCGGCCGGCGATGCGTGCTCCCGCGCTGCGCGCCTTCTCCTCGATGCGTTCTGTCATCTCCGCGTTCAGGTCCCATTTGTTCACACAGATCGCCGTGGGGATGTCGAAATGTTTCGTCAGAGTGAGGACCCGTTCCAGGTCGTGCTCCCCCGAGACAGTCGGCTCGGTGACCACAAGCACCGAGGACGACCCGGTGAGCGAAGCGATGACCGGGCATCCGATGCCGGGCGGGCCATCGACGAGTATCAGGTCGAGCCCCTCCTTCTCGGCGATATCTCGCGCCTCTTTGCGGACGAGGGAGACCAGCTTGCCCGAGTTCTCCGCCGCCAGACCCAAACGGGCATGCACCATGGGGCCACAACGCGTCTCGGAGATCATCCATTCGCCGCAAAGACACTCGGGGAAATCGATGGCCTCCGCCGGGCAGAAACGCACACATACACCGCAGCCCTCGCAGGCGATCGGATCGACGGTGTACTTCTTCACGCCTCCGGGACCTTCGTACTCGCGTATGGCGTCGAAGCGGCAGTCGGTCATGCATCTGCCGCAAGAAGTGCAGTCCTCTTCGCGGATAACGGCTTCGTGCCCACTCCAAAACTCGTGCCGCTCCTTGACCTCCGGAGAGAGCACGAGATGTAGGTCGGCGGCATCCACATCGCAGTCGGCTATCACCGGCCGGCCCGCGAGAACAGCAAACGACGCGGTAAGACTCGTCTTGCCGGTGCCGCCCTTACCACTGATGACAACCAGTTCGTTCATAGCTTCGCGTCCTCGTCTCTGCTGTGGTTCGGGCTTGTCTTGCCGATCTCTTCGGCAAGTGCCTGCCAGAGGCCCTCGAAGAGACTCCGGTATTCCGGCAGAGCATCCACGGCCAGCTGCCCTCTTGAGTAGGCTTCAGCTATCCGGCGGTCGTCGGGGATCTCCGCCAAGATGGGGATGCCCTCGGCCCGGCAGTAGTCGTGCACCCTGTCGTCACCCACCCCGACCCTGTTCACCACTACTCCGCAAGACATGGAGAGCTCCCGCACCATCCCGACGGCCAGCGTGAGGTCGTGCAGGCCGAACGGCGTCGGTTCGGTGACCAGCAAGACGTAGTCGGTGCCCCGCACGGCGGTCACCACCGGGCATGACGTGCCGGGTGACGCGTCCACTATCGTCGTGGCTCCGGGCTCCACGTGCGCCTTCACGGCGCGGATCACGGGAGGAGCCATGGCCACCCCGATGTCAAGCAGACCCTGCACGAGCGTGATGTCGCCATCCTGCAGCGTCTGTATCACGCCCATCCTCTTGTCTACTTCTCGGATGGCGCCTGTCGGGCACACCTTGGTGCATCCGCCGCACCCGTGACAGAGTTCGGCGAACACCAACGGCGCCGATCCGAACGTGACGATGGCATGGAACTCACAGACACGGCCGCACTCGCCGCAACCGTTGCACAGATCCTCATCCACCTCGGGGATGGGAATGTTCACTACCTCCGCTTGCTCCAGGTTGCCGCTCAGGAACAAGTGATCATTCGGCTCTTCCACATCGCAGTCGAGCAGCTGCACGGCCGCCCCGGCTGTGCGGGCCAGATTGACTGCTATGGTGGTCTTGCCTGTCCCCCCTTTACCAGAAGCCACAGCTACGATCACAAAGCACCTCCGTCTGAAAGCGAATCCGAGCAGGCTACGACCAGTGACCGCCTACGTCGGATGACAGCGATTGCTGCAGACTCCCAGACCGGTACTGCTCCAGAGCCTCGGCGACAGTGGCCGCATTGGACGTGAAGACCTTGACCCCGGCCGACGAGAGCACATGAAACGCCTTCGGGCCGCAGTGTCCGGTGACGATGGCCTCGGGCGCCAGCCGCGCAACCAGGCC
>JAFGIH010000668.1 GCA_016929985.1 Thermoleophilia bacterium
ATCGATCTTGCCAGGGAGCGGGCAGCGGGGCTTCCCGTCGACTTCGAGCTCTTGGACTATCGCAGTGTTTCCGGGCTGTTCGACCGGATCGTGTCCATCGGCATGTTCGAGCACGTTGGGGTCAACAACTATCGCGCCTTCATGCAGGTGGCCCGCAGGTCGCTCGCTGACGACGGCCTCATGCTGCTGCACACCATCGGGCGCAACAGGTCGGGCCGCATCACCGACCCCTGGATCGCGAAGTACATCTTCCCCAACTCGATGATCCCCTCCGCCAAGCAGATCACCACGGCCGCCGAAGGGCTGTTCGTTCTGGAGGACTGGCATAGCCTCGGTGCGAACTACGATTCCACCCTCATGGCGTGGCACGAGAACTTCGAGGACAGTTGGGACCAGATCAAGCACGACTACGATGAGCGCTTCCACCGGATGTGGACGTACTACCTGCTCTCCTGCGCGGGCAGCTTCAGGGTGAGACGCAACCAGGTCTGGCAGGTCGTCTTCAGCCCGAAGGGCGTCAGGGGCGGCTATCGCTCCGTAAGGTAGAGGGGAGAGAGTAACCGCCGGAAGCGCTGTCGCCCACGGTCGCGCTGTATCGTCTTCCGTCACACCTCCACGGCCACATTGAAGGCCTGGTGGTTGGCGTCGAAGATCCTGCGGCCGTCATTGCAGTCTCCCACGGCGTAGCTCTCCGGGATCAAATCCATGAGCGG
Source organism: Thermoleophilia bacterium (assembly GCA_016929985.1). The sequence goes on from JAFGIH010000668.1 coordinate 714, forward strand.
CTTGATCTTCGACGCGGCCGGCCGAAGACCGAAGGCTATAACGACCGTGTCCGCGGCCAGTTTCGCCATCGTGCCGTCAGGCAGAGTCACCACGACTCCGTCCGCCGTCACGCTGTGCACCGAGCCTTGGACACGTTCGACGCCGTGGTCTTGCATGAGCTCGACGAGCGCGATCCGGGCGAAGATGGAGATATCCTGGCAAAGCGCCTCTTCCGACAGGACGTCGATCACCTTCACCTTCTTGCCCTGCATCGCCAGACCGAGGGCGCATTCGGAACCAGAGAGTCCACCCCCGCAGACGACCGCGTTCGCGCCGACCGGCTTCCGGCCCAGATCGGCTTCCACGACCGTGACGACGTGGGGCAGGTCGCTCCCCTGCATCGGGGGTACGATCAACTCCGCGCCCACAGCGACGACCACCGCGTCGGGGGCCTCATCCGTTATGGCTTCGGGGGTGGCCTCCTTGCCCAGCAGTATTCTCGCCCCGCACGAGTTGGTGGACCGAGCGGCCCAGTCCACGTACGCGCGGAACGTGTCCTTCAGGGGCAACGATGCACACTCGAACAGACGGCCGCCCAGCCGGTCGGACCGCTCCCACAGCGTCACCTCATGTCCGCGTTCGCAGAGCGTCCGCGCGGCCGTCATTCCCGCGGGACCGCCCCCGACCACAAGCACCCTTTTCTTCTTGCGGGCTGGCGGGATGTCGCGATACCGGAGTTCGCGCCCGGCCTGTGGATTGACGGCGCAGCGGAAAGGGGCGCCCTTGTCCGGAAAGCGCATGCAATCCAGGCACCGCAGGCACGGGCGGATCTCGTCGGCTCTGCCGAGCCGGGCCTTGGTCACCAACTCTTGGTCGGCTATGAGCGCCTTGGCCATGGCGACCATATCGGCCTTACCCGAGGCGAGGATCTCTTCGGCCTCGTCGATGCTGGTGATGCCGCCCGCAACGGAGAGAGGGATTGTGATGCCCTGCTTGATCTTGCCCGCGGTCTCCACGTTCAGCAGGCGAGGCAGGTAGTAGCTCGGGTGGGTGTATGCCAGCGCGTGTGGATTCAGGAAACCGCCGGTGGAGATGTTCACCAGGTCGATGTAGGGAGTGGCGGCGTTCAAGAACTGCACGCGCTCCTCGATGCTCACACCACCCTGGACCCGCTCGTCGCCGCTGATGCGCATCTCGAGGTTGAACTCCCTTCCGGCCTCCTCACGGCACGCTCTCAGTATCTCCAGGGGGAACCTCATCCTGTTCTCAGGGCTTCCGCCGTACTCGTCGGTGCGCCGGTTCAGGAGAGGGGTGAGGAACGAGGCGAAGAGGTTCATGTGTCCGCCGTGGATCATGGCCATGTCGAAACCGGCCGTCTTCAAGCGACGGATGCAGTCCACCCAGTGCTGTGCGACCTCGTCCATCTCGTCCCGGCTGATCTCCTTGGTGGTCGCGGGGTCGTGGATGCCGGGTATGACCGAGGGCGCGAACGCCGGGCCGTTCGCGTAGGTGAAGTTGCTGATGGCCCCGGCGTGGGTCAACTCGACGGAGAGCTTGGCTCCATACCGGTGGGCTTCCTCTGCGAGGAGTGACAGGCCGCCCACGTCGGTATCGTGGACGGTGCTGAGGCACCCGTAGAAGTCCCGCGCCCTGTCGAAGTCGATAGGCGAGGACCCTATGGTGACCAACGCGGCTCCCGAACGAGCCTGAGCACCGATAAACGCCAGTAGATCGTTGGTCACAGCGCCCGAGAGAGTCTCAGCATGGTTCGACACGACGGGCGCGTACTGTATGCGGTTCTTGAGCGTCATGCTGCCGATGGTGATCGGCCGGAACACGTGAGGGTACTTGGTTGACGCCGGCATCGACGCATTCCTTTCTGTCTTGCTCGTCATGGGCTCTGCGATCGGCAGCCCAGACCTCTTAGCGAGGAGGATACCGGATGTGGGCGTAGGCGGGCGATCGCCGCTCTCGCACTGGCGGGCATCGCCCTCGGTCTGGCCGGCAGCAGCGACCTCGACGAAAGCCCGGTGAGACGGCCGTGGTTGGCGGTGGGTGGTGCGGCGCTGGTGGTCTTCGTGACCGTCACCTGCACCATGGGCAGTTCTCTGGGAGTGGCTTGGCTCGGCTCCTGGGGCATGCGTCGGTCCAACGACCTGGCCTCCGAGATGGTCGTGCGACTGCGGACTTCGGGGATGTCTGACGCCGAGTACGCCGAGCTCCTCGATAACTTCACGAAGACACTGGAGGCCGCTTTGCGGCGAGACCGTAGACCCCGCGACTGAGGCGCTCGAGCGCTTCCGAGTCGCGCATAGCGTACAGGGTGCGCGGATGGATGCGGAATCGCAGGGCTTCCCCCGTCCGTAGGAGGCGGGTCCGGGCACCGCCGCTCGCACGGAGAGGTACGCCCACAAACAATACCTCCCCCGTCTACACCAACCCAAACGGAACCCCCCGGCGAGCGGCGGGGAGCACGGAAGCGGTGAGGACCTGGGTTTGTTTCTCGCTGAATGGAGGTAAAGACTGAACCATTGCCGGCTGTACTGAGACAGGCTCGACGTGGGCATCATAGGGGCGTTCCTCGGCGGGTTCATCATGAACCAGTTCGGGGAGACCGGCGTGACCAGGTGGAACTGGCGTAGGTTCCTGGTGGCGGTCGGTGGGGCGGTAGTGCTTCTCGTCATTCTGGCGTTGATTCGGGGCAGGGGCCGACGGCGTAGCAGCTGAGTCCCTCCGGTTCCCGGGCGAAAGGAGGGTGTGGTGCCGAG
>JAFGIH010000669.1 GCA_016929985.1 Thermoleophilia bacterium
CTGTTTCACAATCTCGACACCCTCACGCAGATAGCCGCGACCGAGAACGTCCCCGAGGGGTTCGAAGAGGTCGTCGATGCCATGGCAATGACCAACAGTGTGCCGAGTGGAGACGACCAGGATGCCTGCCACCTGCTCCTTACCAGGGTGGCGGTACGCTCAGCCGTCAACCGGCACGTGGGGTCGCTGAAGACCATCTCTACCCCGAACGGGGACGCGACCGTACAGCGGGGCAAGGATCTTACCGAGGTGCAGTGGGTGGTCGGCGCAGGCGGCCCGATATCGTTCTCGGCGGATCCGGTGCAGGTGCTGGAGGGGGCGGTGTTCGAAGTCGAACTGCCCCTGCTGCTCAAGCCGAAGGCTCCGCAGATGCTCCTCGATAAGCACTACATCCTCTTCGCACTGGGGCTGCTTGCCCAGAGCGAGCCTGCCAAAGCTCTCAGGTTGATGCAGAAGTACGTAGTGCCTCTGCACGCGCAAGACCGCCAATTGAGCGGAGTGTCGGGATGAAAACGGGAAGACCGGAGGGTGAGCCGATGAAGCCGACGTATGCAGAGATAGTGCAGTGGATGAAGGACTACTTCGCCGAATACAACGCCAGCGCCCAGGACGCGAAGACAGTCCACGCCATGGATAAGTACTTCCTCCCCGACTTCACCTTCATCCCTTACACGTATGTCTTCGGGGGGCCGGACAAGCCCTTCGGAAGCCGGGAGACCTTCTACAACATGCTCACCGGCCATCCGGAGGACTACGAGAAGTTCGTTGTGCACGACATCTTCGTTGACGAGAGCCGGATGGTAGCCGTGGCGTTCGTCCAGGCGACCATCTATGACACGGCCACCAACAAGGTGAAGGTCCAGAAGGACTATCTGCCCCTCTACGAACTGGTCGTGGACGAGAACGGCGAGCTCAAGATCGCTCTGATCCGGTTCTTCTGGCAGGCGGCGCCACCTGAGGTGGAGGCCGCGGCCTATACGGTAGACGCGTCCAAGTGGGGCAACTGAGACTGACCGCGAACGAACTCAAGGAAGGAATCCCGTGACCGAGAATCCCAAGTACGAGAAGCTGCTGGAACCCGGCAAGATCGGGTCGGTGACCACCCGCAACCGTGTCATCAAGACCGGCGCGGGCGTGATGATGTGGCACGAAGATGACGTGGTCATGCGCGACGAGGTCGTCGCCTTCTATGAGGCTATGGCACGAGGGGGCACCGGCCTCATCATCGTGGAGTCGCCCACGGTCGACTACCCGGCGGGCTGCCGCTGGCGCGAGCGTTACCGCATGGACGACGACAAGTACATCCCGGGCATGGCGCAGATCGCCGAGGCTATCCACAAACATGGCTGCCCCACCTTCATGCAGATGAACCATGACGGCACCTGGCAGGTCAATCTGCCGTTCGAACCCAACCCGCCGTATTCCGGGCTGCCCTATGCGGCCTCTGAGGTGGTCGTGCCCTGCGAGTCCGACTTCCACAACGAGGTGCCTCATCCGCTCACCAAGGCTGAGATCGACGTCGTAGTGGACAAGTTCGCCCAGTGCGCGCTGCGGGCGAAGAAGGCGGGCTTCGACGGCGTGGATATCAACGCTTCGAGCAGCCACCTCTTGCACAACTTCCTCTCTCCCTTCTGGAACAGGCGCACCGACGAGTACGGCGGCAACGCCGAGAACCGCAGCCGCTTCGTGTGCGAGGTGGTCCAGGCGATCAAACAGCTGTGCGGGAAAGACTTTCCAGTCACGGTTTGCATCAATGGCCTGGAAGTGGGCCAAATCTGCGGCATCGACGACGCCAAGTGCATCACCAACGAGGTCGCCAAGGAGCACGCGAAGTATATCGAGAAGGCCGGCGCCGACGGCATCATGGTGCGCAGCCACTGGATCGGGTACCACGAGGCCGCCTACCTCTGCGACGCGCTCTACTACCCGGAGGCCCCCATCCCCATGGAGGACTTCCCCAAGGATTACTACACCGAGGGTAAGGGCGCGGGCGCCAACATGCTCATCGCAGCCGGCGTCAAGAGCGTCGTGAACGTTCCTGTCATCGTGGTGGGCAGGCTCGACGCCGACCTGGGCGAGCAGATCCTCGAGAACGGCATGGCCGACTTCATCGGCATGACCAGGCGCCTGCACGCCGATCCCAACTATGTGAACAAGGTCAAAGAAGGCCGTCTGGACGACATCGCGCCGTGCACGGGCTGCGACAACTGCCTCGGCACCCAGCGCTGCCGCATCAACGCTCTCATGGGGTACACCTTCAACACCATCGAGGCGGCGGACAAGAAGAAGAAGGTGCTCGTGATCGGCGGCGGTCCCAGCGGCATGGAAGCCGCCCGGGTCTCGGCGCTGCGCGGCCATGACGTCACGCTGGTCGAGAAGCAGAGCATCCTTGGCGGTCTGCTGCCCATCGCCGCAATGGTGAAGGGTCCGCACCCCGAGGACGTCATGCTCATCGTCGACTACCTCAGCGGGCAGCTCCGCAAGCTGGGCGTGAAGGTCCAGCTCGGCAAGGAAGCCGACGCGGCTATGGTGGAAGAGATGAAGCCCGACGTGGTCTTCGTCGCCAC
>JAFGIH010000670.1 GCA_016929985.1 Thermoleophilia bacterium
GACCCCGGGGTGGGCTACAGTCCAGCGCAGCATCCACCTGCCTAGTATGGGAGCCTCTGCTCAGAGTGACCACGAAGACCATATTCGTCACTTTCGGGACGCGGCCCGAGGCCATCAAGATGGCTCCCGTCGTACTAGAACTGAAGCGGCGCGGGCCGTTTCGCGTAGTGACCTGTCTGACCGGGCAGCACCGGGAGATGCTCGACCAGGTGGTAGAGGCCTTCTCGTTGCCGGTGGACCACGATCTACGGATCATGCGAGAGCGGCAGACCCTCGGCCACATCACCTCGGCCGTACTCGGTGGCATCGACCCGCTCCTGGAGGCCGCGAAGCCGGACCTGGTCATGGTGCACGGAGACACCACCACCACATTCGCGGCCGCCTTGGCCGCCTACTACCGCATGATCCCCGTCGCCCACGTGGAGGCGGGTCTACGCACAGACAACATCTACAGCCCGTTCCCGGAAGAGATGAACCGTCGCCTGGCCGATCGCCTGGCCGCGGTCTACTATGCGCCCACCTCCGCCGCCCGCGCCGCCTTGCTGCGCGAAGGCGCGCGCTCCGACCAGATACTCGTGACCGGCAACACGGTCATCGACGCCTTGCTCGTCACGGCGGCCGGAGAAACCCCCTTGTGGGAGCCGAAAGTGGCGCGGGCACTGGAGCGACCGGGGCCAAAGGTGTTGGTCACCGTGCACCGCCGGGAGAGCTGGGGAGCGCCCATGGAGAGGGTCGCGCGGGCCATCAGACGGGTAAGCGAAGAGAAGCCCGAAGTGACATTCATCTTCCCCATCCATCTCAACCCTGTGGTGCGGGCCACCTTCAGAGCGGCCTTGGATTCTGTGGAGCAGGTAGTGTTCACTGAGCCCCTGCCCTACCGGCCTTTTGTCCACCTCATGAAGGCGGCCGACGTGGTCATCACCGATTCGGGCGGCATCCAGGAGGAGGCGCCCACACTCGGCAGACCCGTCCTTGTGATGCGCGACACCACCGAGCGTCCGGAGGGCGTCGAGGCGGGTACGGCGAAGCTGGTGGGCACCGACGATGAGCTCATAGCCAGGGAGCTACTGGTCCTCTTGAACGATACAGCGGCCTATGCGGCCATGGCGAATGCCGTCAATCCCTACGGCGACGGACGGGCCTCCGAGCGCATAGCCGACCATCTCGAGCACTATTTCGGCTTCAGGGCGGAGCCACCAGCCGACTTCGCCGGAGCGTCCTAGGACGGACGGCCGCGGGCGATGAGCCCCGCGGCGGCACCCGCGCCCACTCCATTGTCGATGTTCACCGTCACGAGCCCGGGCGAGCAGCTCTGAAGCATCGAGAGCAGGGCGGCCGTACCATCTCCCCCCAGCCCATAGCCGGTAGAGGTGGGCACCCCGATCACCGGGATGTCGACCAGTCCGGCCACCACCGACGGAAGCGCTCCCTCCATGCCCGCCACGACCACCAGCACGTCGGCTCCGCTCTCTGTCATGCGGGTGAGGGGCTCGGCCAGCCGGTGCAGTCCCGCGACGCCGGTGTCGTAGCCCCGCCCCACCCGACATCCCATGTGGGTGACCACAAGCGCCACCTCTTCGGCCACGGGGATATCCGACGTTCCCGCGGTGAGGATCCCCACGCAACCCCGCTCCTCCGGGGCGCTGTAAGAGGATGTGTGCGCCGCAAGGACATGCGCGTTTTGCTGGTAGGAGAAGGTCAGGTCGCTCACCGGCGGCGCTCCGTTCGCTCCGCGCAGTGCGTCCTCAAGTTTCGCGGCCCGCTCGGGGTCCAGCCGCGTGGCCAGCGCAAAACCGCGTTCGGCCAGACAGCGGCGCACGATGGCTTCCAGATCACCATCGGTCTTGCGGGCCGAGTAGATGACTTCAGGGACGCCTTTGCGAAGGTCGCGATTGACATCCAGACGCGCAAACTCGCCCAGTTGCGCCACGTGGAGCAACCGCCTGAGGTCTGGGTCACGACCGGTCGAGTCGCTCACAGCCCGAACACCCGCCGTGCGTTGCCGCTCTCGACCGCCTCCCTGTCCGAGGGGTCCAGCCGCTCGAGTCCCGGCACGTATCTCGCGGGACTGAGCAAGGGGTAGTCGCTGCCAAAAAGGAACTTCGCCGGGCCTGCGCTCGCAATAGCTGCTTGGTAGATATCTGGGCCGTAGAGATATGGTACCGCCGCCGTGTCGTAGTACACATCGGCCAGCACGGACTTCGCTTCGGGCATGGTCTCGTAGAGAAAGAGTCCTCCGCCCATGTGCGCGAACACGATACGGAGCCCTGGGTGGCGCTCGGCCAACGCATAGCAGGCCTCGGGAGTGAAGCATCCCTTCCCTGGATATGCGTGCCCCAGCGGCTCGCTGGCATGCACCAGTATCGGCAGGTCGCGCTCGCGCAGGCAGCCGGCTACCGCATCCAGACCCGGGCCATCCTCGCAGGGGGCCCGGCCCGAAAGGCCATCACGGGGAGTGAGCTCACCGCAACCCTTGAGCCCCTCATCCAAACACCGCTCGAGCTCGGCAAGAGTTCCGGGGGCGTCGGTCGAGACGCACGCCAGGCCCACGAAGCGGTCGGGGTAGGCACGCACCGCTTCCAGGATGCAGTCATTCACCATCCGGCACAGCCCCTGGTCTACAAACGCGAACCCCGCCAGTACAGCTGCCTGCACCCCGCACTCATCCATGTGCTCTAGCACCTCGCGGGGAGTAGCCATGCGCGCGTCGGGATCACTGTAGAGGGCGCGGAAGCGGTCGTCGCGGCCGAGGTAGGGAGCCCGATCGCTCACCATTTCCGCAGGGAACACATGGACGTGAGCATCTACCAGACCTGCCACTGCGACTCCCCTATCAGGCGACGGCGCTCAGAAGGATGGTCTCGACCAGATCTTCGTAAGAGAGACCGGCCGCTTGAGCCTGTGCCGGAAGATCCGAGGTGTCGGTCATGCCGGGCAGAGTATTGATCTCCACAAACCACGGCTCCCCGTTGACGTCGACCATCATGTCCACGCGGGCGTAACCACGGCACCCGATGGCCTTGAACGACGCGACGGCTCGTTGCTCCACCTTGGAGCACACCGCAGGCGCAAGACGGGCGGGCAGGATGAAGTCCGTCATGCCGTCAGTGTACTTAGCCTCGTAGTCGTAGAACTCGTTCTTGGGGAGCAGTTCAAGGATCGGCAGAACCTCGGGCTGCCCGTTCCGCTCGAGGACCCCCACAGTGATCTCGGTGCCCCACACGAACCGTTCAGCGAAGACCACCCCGAACTCGGCTCGACCCTTCTCGATGCAGACCTCCAGCTCATCCACGGTCTTGCACTTGAACACGCCCAGGCTCGACCCCTCCTGCACCGGCTTGAGCATGGCGGGAAGACCGAGCGCGATCTCGATGCGCCGGGCGGCCGTCTGCACTGGTTCGTCGAGCCCCACCTCGTAGTAGTCGGGCGTGGGCAGACCGCTTGCCCGAACGACCTTTTTGGCCGCGATCTTATGCATGCCCAAGGCCGAGGCCAACACACCGGAGCCCGTGTACGGGATGCCCATCATCTCAAGGAGTCCCTGGATGGTGCCGTCCTCACCGTAGCGGCCATGAAGAGCCAGGAAGACCACCTCGACTCCCGCTTCGTCGAGTTGTTGCGCGACATCCCGACAGGCGTCGATGCGTACGGTCTCGTATCCGCGCGAGCGCAGCGCACGTTCGCACTTGTCACCGGAGCGGAGCGACACCTCCCGCTCCCCCGACAGCCCACCCATGAGTACGCCGATGGTCTTGGTCTTGAGGACGCGGGAATCCATGCGGAGGCCAGAGAGATCATTCATGCGGGGAACTGTACCACAGGCCTCGTCGGTCTCCTGAGACGAGGTGGAACGCCCCGCGCGTCGAGCGCGAGGATGCTACCCGGCAACGGCCCGGGTCTTCTCGGGGACAGGCACCCGCGAGCCTGCCACCCGCCGGAAGGCGGCCGTGCTCTGCGCTCCACTCTCGGCGGCGTACATGAGATCGTCGGCGCTCAGGCCGTCGGCAGGAGCAGAAGCCCAACCTACCACGCATTCGACTCGGCGCCCGTCCACAAGATGCTCGCAGGCCTTGCGGCCCAGAGCCATTGCGAAGCCTTCCACATCGTAGGGGTCTATGTGCTCGCCGGTCGACCCGCTCGGAACACCGGCGGCCCGGGTGCTCCCGGACCCTGTTGAAAACACGAACGCGACGCGTCCTCCGGGCAGGAAGAAGTGCTGCGCGTCGGCCCCAAGCACCCGCAGCCCCCTGCGACTCACGGCTGTCATGACGTGGTCGGCCGCCTCCGCACCATAGTACGTACCGATCTCTTCCAGCCGGATGACACGTAGGACGACAAGGGCGAAGCGGGTCTGGGTCTCCGCCAATACTCTCAGCCGTACGCGCACTGCTCTCTCCAGTGCGGTCTCCATGCCGGCGCCGGTCGACCGCTTGACGGACGGCCCGGTTTCGACGTCGCGAGGATTCTCGTAGGCGGTCACCATCGAGCGGCCGCGGCCGGCCCAGCAGGTGGCAACCAGTCCTGCTACCGCGATCATGGCCAGGATGATCTGGATGCTCCTGGTGGATGCCCAGGCCATCAAGGGCAGGAGAACGGCTGTGTCGGTGAGGGTCAGCAAGTAACCGAGGCGGCGGTCGGTGGAGAAGCTACGGGTCAGCCGCAGGGCCCACAGGGAATACGCGATGAGAAAGGCTGCGTACAAGATCCAGACTGCAACCGAGCGCACACCGGCCAGGGGTGGACAGGTCACGCCGATGAGGGAGAGGAGGATGAGTCTCGCCCGAGCTTTTTGATGCTCGGTCACACGCATAGGCTTGGCTGTCTGCTGTCCCGTCATGTGCACTCACTTGCAGTATAAGGGACTTGCAACGGCTTTGCAATAGATATTGCTAAATTGCCTAAATGAAACTCATTTGTGCGCAGAGAGCGGTCTTGTCCGCTCCTAGAGTGCAACGACATCGTAGCTGATTGCTGCTGCAGATGCCAGCAATCGATCAATGATCGCAAACCGGCGGGGTTACGGTCAGGGAACCAGCAAGATCGGTACTCGCACGTGACGAGACACCCGGTAGCTGACACTCCCCAGGATGAGATCCTTGGGTTCTTGCCGGCCACGGCGCCCCATGACGACGAGGTCGGCGCCGCTGGATTCTATCTCCGAAAGGATCGTTTCGGCAGCAGGCCCGACGACGGCCTTGACCTCGGCGCCCACGCCCCTGAGGCGCACTAGATCGAGGGCCGACTCCAGGGTGCTCTGTGCCACCCGCTCGACATATCTCTCTACGGCCCGCTGATCCATGTTGGCAGTCAGGACGACATGTTGAGGCACTGTGATGACGGTGAGCAGTACGAACTCACATCGGCACGCCACGACCATGTTGACGGCGACCTCGACTCCTCTCAGCGAGGCCTCGGTGCCATCGGTGGCGGCCAGTATGCGCTTGAATACCAAGGGGATCCTCCCGCCGTAGACACCACTACCCAGGGATGGAGGATACCGGGGTCGAACCGGCGACCTCCGCCGTGCAAAGGCGGCGCTCTCCCAACTGAGCTAATCCCCCGAATAAGGTGATATGGAACCTACCGGCCGGAAAATCGATGGTGGGCCTAAGTGGATTCGAACCACTGACCTCACCCTTATCAGGGGTGCGCTCTAACCAACTGAGCTATAGGCCCATGCGC
>JAFGIH010000671.1 GCA_016929985.1 Thermoleophilia bacterium
GAGCGACCCTCCGATCCTCGAACAGCAAACCGACCTCTTGCTCCCAAGAGCAAATGAGCGTACTCTCACTGAGTATGTGCTCAGTGGACAAGATAGTAGCCGGTCAGCCCTCTGTCAAGGCGCAGCGACGGACGCTCCCTCCCGAGGAACGCAGGAAGCAGATCATCGACGCGGTCAGACGTGTCGTGGCCGAGCACGGGGTGCCCAACACCACAGTTTCACGCGTGGCCGAGGCCGCCGGAGTCGCTCAGGGAACGCTCTACCTTCACTTCCGCGACAGGACCGACATGCTCCTCGCCGCTCTGGACTCCATTTGGGCGGACATGCGCGGTGTGGTGGAGATCCCAGGCGAGACAGACGAACTCGAGCGCCTGCGCAAGGCCGGAGACAAGCACACCGAACTCATGGCGACCGAGCAGGGCAGCTTCGCCGTCCCGTGGGTGGAGTTCATCGCGGCCCCGGCCGAGATGGGCCTGCGGGAGACCGTCGCCGAGACCCAGCGCCGCGCCTTCAGGGTCATGCACGACATCGTCGAGGCCGGCAAGGCCAAGGGGCAGATACGCAAAGACGTCGACTCCGAGCAACTGGCCTGGGAATGGCTCATGTTCGTGTGGGCCGAGAACATCGCCTGCCTAGTGGGGTTGACCGAGTTCTTCGAGCAGAAGCGGTCGCAGCCGCTGCTCCAGATGATCCTCGACAGGGCTGCGCCGGAGGCTGAAGGCTAGGAGCGTCTGTCACCTGCGCTACTCAGCGGGCGGGGTCCACGTCGCGCCGGTGAACTCGGCGGCCGCCGACAGAACGGTCGTCATGTGGTCCACGATGCCCAGGTTCTTGGCGCGTGCCATGCAGTCCGCTGCACCGGCGCCGAAGAGCGCCGTCCACCACTGAGCGGCATCGTCTCTGCTCAGCGTGCCGACCGTGACGCCGGCGCCGGTCAGCAGCTTGGTGGCCGCTTCGGTGTCGGTCGCGTCGAGCTCCAGACTGAAGGTCTCGGTCTCTGCAGCCGCCTCGTACATGACGGCCTGCGTGTCGGGGGTCAACTTCGCCCAGGTGTCGAGGTTCACCGTGAAGGAGTTACCGGCCGCGTATGTGCCGTCGAACATGTAGTACTTGCAGACCTCATGGCACTTCAGGTCGATCGCCGAGACCAAGCTCATGTGGGTGGCCTCGATGACTCCCCCGGACAGGTTCTCGTAGGTCTCGGGCAGTGAAGACTGCACCACTGTGTAGCCCAGAGCCTCGAAGGCCGGGATCGAACGTCCCGCGCCGAACTGCTTGCCTACCAGATCGGCGAGCTTGGCGAACGGCTCTTTCGAGACGAACACATTGCCACCGCCGGCCGTGCAGCCCAGATAGAGCACGTTGTTGATAGCGGCCTCTTCTTGGATGAGTGTGGACGTGTCAGGGTTCTCGAACACCAGGTAGTTGAAGTAGTCGACGGCTCCCTGGGCATCGGGTGGAGCACAGGTGGGGAAGTTGAGCAGCGGGATCTGATCGGCGAACCGAGGCTGGCGGAGAGAGATCATATCCACGGAGCCCGAGCTGACCAGGGCGAACTCCTCCATGTCAGTGCCCTGGGTGCCGTCGAAGAAGATACTGAAGGTCACGGCGCCCGCCGTGGCGTCTTCTACATAGTCACAGAAGTGCTGGACGATCTTGCCACCTGCCTCGGTCTCCCCGAACGTGGTGGCATAGTTCAGCCTGACAGGTTCCTGTGTGGGCACCGCGACCGTGGTCGTAGTAGCGGGGGCTGTGGTGGTCGTGGTGGCAGGAGCCGCCGTGGTGGTCGTGGTGGTAGGAGCCGCCGTGGTCGCGGTCGTCTCCACCGGCCGCTCCTCGTCTCCACAGGCTGCGAGCCCCATGCCCACGGAGAGCGCCACCGCGAGCACCAACCCCAGGATCAACGCGTTTTTCATCGCCGGCCCTCCTTTGCTTGCTCCGCCCACGCCCAAGAAACCTACGGAATCGCCCCGTGCCATCATACGTCGTCGGCCTTTGCACATGTGCCGCCCACGTACTAAGCTGTCTGGCAACTCCAGAAAGGATACCCGGTGAGTGCAAGCGTCGAACTAGGCCATCAGCTTGGATTCTGGACCCTCGTGCCTTTCGTACTCATGTTGCTGGCGGTCGCGATCATGCCGCTCGCATGCGGGTGTTGGTTCGAGCACAACCGGAACAAGGCCATCGTGGCCATCGTTCTGGGAGTGCCCACGGTCATCTATCTGGTGAGCGCCTACGGCCACCTGGGCTTGGAGAACGCGGCCACCACGGCCGAGGAATATGTCTCGTTCATCATCCTGCTGTTCGCCCTCTTCACCATCTCGGGCGGCATCTATCTGACGGGTAACCTGGTCGCCACACCCCGCGTGAACCTGACCTTTCTTGTCATCGGTGCAGTGCTGGCGAGCTTCATCGGCACGATGGGGGCCTCGATGGTGCTCATCCGGCCGTTGCTCAGAGCCAACTCGGAGCGCATCCACCAGAAACACACCGTGATCTTCTTCATCTTCGCGGTCAGCAACGTGGGTGGCCTGTTGACCCCGCTCGGCGATCCTCCGCTCTTCCTGGGTTTCCTACGCGGAGTACCGTTCACATGGACACTTCATCTCTATCTGGAGTGGATGGTCGCGGTCGCCTTGGTGCTGATCGCGTACGCAGCCTTCGAACTCTACATGTACCGTAAGGAGACGCCACGCGCCCGCTACCTCGACGCGGCCGACTACGTGCCCATGCGGATCAAGGGAGCCATCAACGTCCTCTTCTTGGCGCTCGTGATCGTGGCGGTGTTGTTCTCCGGGGCGCTGGCGGATTTCGGGCACGCCATCCACTTCCCCTTCGTCCGCGAGGTCGTCCTGGTCATCCTGGCGATCCTTTCGCTCAAGCTGGGTCCAAGAGGCCCGAGGGCCTCCAACCACTTCAGCTGGGCGCCGATCGTCGAGGTGGCCGTGCTCTTCGCGGGCATCTTCGCCACCATGATCCCGGCTCTCGCCCTGCTGCAGGCGAAGGGAGGGGCCATCGGACTGACTCACCCCTGGCAGTATTTCTGGGCCACGGGAGGACTGTCTGCGTTCCTCGACAACGCCCCCACATATCTGGCCTTCACGTCGGTGGCGCAGGGGCAGGTGGGCGTCGACACGGTGGGAGCGTTGACCGCCGCACAGACGATCCCGGCGCTCGGCTTCTCCCCTGCCGAATTCCTGGCCGCCATCTCGTGCGGGGCGGTCATGCTGGGCGCCATGACCTACATCGGCAACGCGCCCAACTTCGCCGTGAAGTGCATCGCCGAGCGCCAAGGCGTCAAGATGCCCTCGTTCTTCGGCTACATGGGCTACTCGGTGGCGGTGCTGGTGCCCATCTTCGCGATCATCACTGCGATCTTCTTCCTCTGAGCATCTCGCGCAGCGCAACGAGGAGCAGCGCCCCCACTATGGCGATCATCCCCAGCCCCTCAACGAGGCCGGGCTGCTCACCAAGCTGTATCCACGCCGACGAGATGCCTATCACCGGGGTCAGAAGGGTGGCCAGACCGGCCGTGCCCGCCCGGAACGAATCGAGGATGTACAGCCACAGGATCCAGGCCACCGCGTTGCCGAGGATGGCCACGTAAACCAGCGCGATTATGAAGGTGCCGCTCCACACCGGGGGTGCCGACCAGGTGGCCGCGGCTATGACGATGAGCGGGATGGAGCCCAGCAGCATCTGCCAGGCGGTCAGCGAGAGCAGGTCGACCTCATGGCGCTTCCGCAGGATCTTCGCGTACACAGCGCTCGCCGCCCAACAGATGGCCCCGCCC
>JAFGIH010000672.1 GCA_016929985.1 Thermoleophilia bacterium
CGCACAGCTGCGCGGCGAGTTCGAGACGGCGACCGCAGCTGCGCCGGGTGGTCCGGTCCCGGCCCGTGAGGGCCCGCGCTTGGAGTGGGGGGTCTCCCCGCATGCTCCGTATACCGTTCCACCCCGTCTGTATCGGGAGGCGGCGCGCTTCGCGCGCCGCGCCGGCCTGCGCATGGCCACACATGTGGCCGAGTCGCACGCCGAAGTGGAGTTGTTGACCAAGGGATCGAGCGCCATCGCCAAGGCTTACAAGGCGGCTCATCTGTGGAAGCGGCAGCACTGGAGGCCACCGGGGATCAGCCCTGTCCAATGTGTGGCCGAGAGTGGGGCACTGGGCCCGGACATGCTGGCCGTGCACGCCGTGCAGGTCGACGAAAGCGATGTCGAAACGTTGGCCGTCACCGGGACGGCGGTGGCTCACTGTCCGCGCTCAAACCTGCGGCTCAAGTGCGGCGTCGCCCCGGTCGCAGACATGAGGGCGGCCGGTATCACCATCGGCCTGGGCACCGACAGTCTTGCCTCCAACGACAATCTCGATCTGTTCGACGAGATGCGCTTGGCTCTGGAGGTGAGCCGTTCACGGGGAACGGCACTCACTCCGGATGCCGTGCTACGAATGGCCACTCTGGAAGGCGCCCGGGCTCTGGGCTGGGATCATCTGGTTGGTAGCTTGGAGGTGGGCAAAAGCGCGGATGTCATCGCGGTGCAGTTGCGCGGCTTAGAGACCGGCGATCCGGTGGATGCGCTGGTGGCGGCGTCCTCGGCCGCCGATGTCCGTATGACCATGATCGATGGAACCCCGGTGTTCCGAGGAGGGGACCTGCCCGTGGAGGTCGCGGATGGGCTCCGGTCGGTCCGGGCGAGATTGGGCCTGAGTGGTCAGGATACCGAGCGCGGTCAGTGACCGGTGGCTTTGACGCTGGTAATGCGGCATAATCTGTGAGGCGCTCCGCGGCTCTGACCGCGAACCGGCTATCGCCAGCCGTTGATCAGCGCCGAGAGTCGCCGATTGTCGATGTGAGGAGATACCTTTGCTGCTCGACCGTAGACGGATCAAGAAGTGGGCCAAGTGGATAGCTCTGGCCCTGGCCATAGTGTTCGCGCTCAGCTTCCTGTTCTTGGGCGTGGGTTACGGGGGAGCCGGTTTCGATGTCTCCCAGGTCTTCAGGGGCGGCTGCAGCGATGAGACCGCGACTACCGAGCCGGAGACTGCAGAGGAGAAGCTGAACGCACTTCGGGCCGCCTACGATGCGGATCCGACGAACACCACCAACATGCTGGCGATCGCGACGGCCTATGAGGAGCTCTACAAGGCGGGCGAGGGCGTCGAGTACGCGAATTACGCGACGGCCTTTCTGCGCAACGCCATAGACGTCGACCCCACGCTCAAGGATGTTTACCTTCGCGTGGCGAGGATCTATATTGACGACATCGGTTCCACCGAGGCCCTTCAAGAGGCGGCCGAAGTGCTCAACAAGGCCACAACGGTCGATCCCGAGAATCCTCAGGTCTATCTCAGACTGGGCATCGCACAGCAGAAGCTGAACAACAAGTCGGCAGCCGTCATGGCCTGGCAGAAGTACTTGGAACTCGATCCGAACGGCGAGATGGCCGAGGTGGTCAAGACGCAGATCGAGCAACTCACAGCTACCACCACCACTGCTTCCACCACGACCACTACCACACCGGAGTAGCGGCCGCGCCGGACACGTGTTCTAATTGATGTATATACTGGAATAACCGGAAGCGATCTATCGGGGCCGGCCGTCGGGGCGGCCGCTGCGAGTCGGAAGGAGTGTTCGGGCCTGGTCATCAGCACCGACATGGCAGAAAGCGCGGTCGTCGTCCACGCGGAAGGCGATCTCGACGTATACACTGCGCCGCGGCTCAAAGAGGTGCTCGATGAGCACGTGGCCGGCGCCAAGCGCTTGGTGCTGGACCTCTCCGAGGTGCACTTCATAGACTCCACAGCCCTGGCTGTTCTGGTCGGCGCGCTCCAGCAATCTCAAGCGACCGATGGCGAGTTCAGGCTGGTGGTGAGCGATCCCTTCCTGCTCAAGATCTTTCACATCACCGGCTTCGACGGGATCTTCCCGATCTACTCCGCGGTCGCCGAAGCTCTCGACGGCGTCTGATCGGGCGGCATACGCCCGAACCCGCGGGCATGCTATCGTTCGCTCCTGAAGCTCCTATAACCCTGCTCAACGAGGAGTCCTTGACTTGCGGCTCATAATCACCGAGAAAAACGACGCTGCAAAGAAGATAGCCGGCATTCTGGCGAAGGGCGGGGTCAAAGAGGAATCGTATCTCAAAGTGCCCTACTACCTCTTCACCGACGCCGAAGACCAGGCGAACGCCTGTGTTGGCCTTAAGGGCCATGTGGTCCAAGTGGACTTTCCGCACGAATTCTCAGAGTGGCGCAAAGTGGAACCGAAGGCGCTCATCGACGCTCCCCTTGTGAAGACCGAGACGGCCAAATCGGTGGTGCGCACGGTCAAGAAGCTGGCCGCGGATGCTGCGTCGCTTGTGATAGCCACCGACTACGATCGCGAGGGCGAGCTCATCGGGCTCGAGGCGCTCAACCTGGCTGTGGAGGAGAACCAGAAGCTGGCACGCGGTGTGCGCCGGGCTCGTTTCTCCGCCCTCACCGCCGGCGATATCAACCGCGCCTTCTCCGAACTCGACCAACTGTCCGAACCACTTGCTATGGCAGGAGAGGCCCGCCAGGACATCGATCTCATCTGGGGAGCCACTCTGACCCGCTTTGTGTCGCTGGCCACAGGTCGTCTGGGAAGCCAGTTCTTGAGCATAGGCCGGGTCCAGACCCCGACTCTGGTGCTCGTGGCCGAGCGGGAGAAGGAGCGGAGGGCTTTCGTTCCCGAGCCGTACTGGGTGGTGAAGATAGAGCTCGATTCGGGGGGACAGCGGTTCAACGCCCTTCACAAAGAAGAGCGCTTCACCGACGAGGCTCGGGCGACGGCCGTATTTGAGAAGTTGATCACGCCGGGACGTGTCACAGCCGTCAAGCAGACATCGCGCAAGGTGCCTCGACCGGCCCCGTTCAACACCACGAGCTTCACCAGTGCCGCGACTTCTCTGGGATTCGGGGCGGCTATGGCCATGCGCATCGCGGAAGATCTATACATGGCCGGTCACATCAGCTATCCGCGCACCGATAACACCGTATACCCGTCGTCTCTCGACCTGCGGGAGTCTTTGGAGATCCTAGCCCAGGGAGAGTTCAAACGCGAGGCCGGGCAGCTGCTTGCCCAACAGACTCTGCATCCCAGCCGGGGAGACAAGCGCACCACCGATCACCCGCCCATCTATCCCAC
>JAFGIH010000673.1 GCA_016929985.1 Thermoleophilia bacterium
CGGTAACTACACGGGCCAGATATTCGCCACCTTTGCTGCTGCGGCGGCTCTCATCCTGACGATGACCGAGGCCAGCCACTTCTGGATAGCCAACACCATCTTCATAGGGTGCTTCCTATCGGGCGTCGTCGGCTCGCTGGTGAAGATCGTGGTCTATCGCATGGGTTTCCAGTCATGACCAGGCCGACCCGCGTCACCAACTCCATCCGCGCTCTTCGCTTCGCGCATGGAGAGATGACTCAGGCCGAACTCGCCGAGCGCGTCGGCGTCACGCGGCAGACCATCATCGCCATCGAACAGGGCAAGTACTCGCCCACGCTTGAAATGGCCTTCCAGATCGCGCGCGTGTTCGGGGTCCCGCTCGACGAAGTGTTCCAGTATCCGGATGGGGGAGACCAGCAAGGGGGCAGAAAGTGGTAGCTATCACCCGCAGGGAGGGTGCGGCCGCCTTCCTCAGGACAGGTTATTGCTCGCAGACGCTCTTCCGCACCATCGACCGGGCGTACGGCGTCCCGCTGAACGACGAGGAGAGGGCCAGCGTGCCGCTGGCCGGGGGGATCATGGGCCAGGGCTACCAGTGCGGCATGGTCTGGGGCTCGACGCTCGCGGCGGGGGCGCAGGCGTACCGGCTCTATGGCTCCGGTCCGAGGGCCCAGATCAGAGCGATTGCAGCCGCCCAGAGGATAGTTGAATCCTTCCGCACCCAGAACGGGTCCATCGAGTGCCGCGAGATCGTCGGGATCGACCTGCTGTCGGCGTCGACGATCCAAGCGGCAGGCTACATCCTGAGGGGAGGGCCCCTCCGGTGTTTCCGCATGGCTGCCAGGTATCCGGCAGTGGGGCTCAGCGAGATCGAGGCCGCCATGTCGGAAGAGGGGTCGGAGGCCGGCGCGGCCGTGTGTGACGGCGCGGCCGCGTTTGACGGCGCGGCCGCCGACGTCCCGGTGGGCGGCGCGGCGCTCCTCGCGACGAAGCTGGGGGCGTCGGATCTGCATACGGTCGTCGCTTCAGGACTGGCGGGCGGCATCGGCTTGAGCGGCAGTGCCTGCGGGGCCCTGGGCGCCGCAATCTGGCTCGCGGGCGTGAGAAGCCTGGCGGAAGGGGCGGAGAAGGTGCCCTATAAGCCTGAAAGCGGGCAGGCCCTGCTCGAGCGGTTCCTGGAATGCACCGGCGGCGAGGTCAAGTGCTCCAAGATCGTGGGACGCATGTTCGACGGCGTCGCCGACCATGCGGCCTTCATCCGCGCTGGAGGATGCGCCGGGGTCATCGACACGCTGGCGGAGTGCGACTCGGGCGGGGCAGCATCTCCCAAGCCGGCCGTAAGGGGGGAGGAGCGGTGAAAGCCATCGTCCAGGTAGGATACGGATCGCCGGACGTACTGAAGCTCAAAGATGTCGGGAGGCCCGCGCCCGGGGACGGGGAAGTCCTGGTGCGGGTGCACGCCGTGGCCGTCAACGCCGGTGACTGCTTCACGATGAAGGGGAAGCCGTTCCCCGTGAGGTTGATGGTGGGGCTCACGAAGCCGAGAAACGGGCGCATCGCCGGGTGGGATCTGGCGGGCCGCGTCGAGACCGTGGGTTGCGGGGTGACGGCGCTTGCGCCGGGCGACGAAGTGTACGGAGCCGTCGGGATGAACGGGGGAGCCTTCGCCGAGTACGCGTGTGTACCGGAGGGATCCCTGGCTCGGAAGCTGGCCGATCTCACCTTCGAGCAGGCAGCGGCCGTCCCGGTGGCCGGCGTGACGGCTCTGCGCGGTCTCCGTGACGCTGGCAAGCTGCAGCCGGGCCAGAGGGTGCTCATCAACAACGCCTCGGGAGGCGTCGGAACGTTCGCCGTGCAGATAGCGAAGGCGCTCGGAGCGGAGGTGACGGGCGTCTGCAGCACCAAGAACGTCGCGATGGTCCTCTCCATCGGGGCCGATCACGTCTTCGACTACACCAAAGAGGACTTCACGAAGAGCGGGCTTCGCTATGACCTCATCCTCGACAATATCGGCACCCACTCGTTCTCCGACTACAAGCGCGCGCTCACATCCCGCGGCAGGGTCGTACCCAACACCGGCCACGCCGGCATGGGCTACGTGGCGAGATCCTACCTTCTGTCGGTGCGCGACCCCCAGGTCGGGCGGATGTTCTCCGGCACGCCGCGAACCGAAGACCTGGTGTTCCTCACGGGGCTCATCGAGTCCGGGAAGGTCACCCCGGTCATCGACAGCACGTACCCGTTCCCCGAGATCCCCGCGGCCATGGGCTACGCGGCCCAGGGGCACGTGAGCTGCAAGGTGGTCGTCAGGGTGAGTCCAGTGGCCGCACCGGCGCCATCGGAAGCAGCTGGTAGAGTGTATGGACGCCGCGGGGCAGGTCATCGAGAGGATGATTAGGCTTGTCCTGCCGCGGCTTCGATGCAGAAGGAGACTTAGATGACCATACTCGATCCCATACCCTTTGCGCTGGACGCCGAGCGTCTCATGGAGAAGTTCCGCGTGGACCCGGAATCGGAGCATGCGGCGGCCTTCAGGGAGTTCGTCGCGCGGGTGCAGGACGCGGCGAAACCCAAGGCGATCTACGACGTGGCCTACATCGACGAGAAGGGTGATGATTTCGTCGTTGTGCAGGGGGTCAGATTCACCAGCCGGACTCTGCGGAGGCATCTCACCGAAGCAGAGCGGGTCTTCCCATA
>JAFGIH010000674.1 GCA_016929985.1 Thermoleophilia bacterium
ATGAGAGTCCACTACCTGCAGCACGTGCCCTTTGAAGGGATCGGGGCGATAGACGACTGGATCCGGGCACGGGGGCACACGCTGTCGGGCACGAGGCTGTTCGAGACGCCTGCCGGCTCTGTAGCCGGGCCTGCGGCCGAACCCGGCCTCGCCGCCGGCTCCGCAGCCGAGCCCGCCCCCACCTTCCCCGACCCGGTCGACGTCGACCTCCTCGTGGTCATGGGCGGCCCCATGAACATCTACGAGCACCAGGCCTACCCGTGGCTGGCGCCAGAGAAGGCCTTCATCGCGGAGGTGGTCCGAGCGGGGAGGGCCGTATTGGGCATCTGTCTGGGAGCGCAGTTGCTGGCCGACGTGCTGGGCGGCGCAGTGACCAGGGGCCCGCAGCGCGAAATCGGCTGGTGGCCGGTGACGATCACTCCGGCCGGCCGCGCGGTGTCGGTGTTCGCCGGCTTCCCCGACGACCTGACGGTCTTGCACTGGCATGGCGACACCTTCGCCATCCCGCCGGGCGCCGTCCACGCGGCCACGTCGGAAGCCTGCCCCAACCAGGCCTTCGCTCTGGAGGATGGCCGTCTGGTGGGATTGCAGTTCCACCTGGAGGAGACGCGCGAATCGCTCGCGGCGCTGGTGGAGAACGCCGGGAATGAACTGGAGTCGGCCGCCGGGGCGCCTTGGGTGGCGACGGCTGATGCCCTATTGCGGACTGACGCCGCCTACGAAGCCTGCAGGGCTTGGCTCTTCACACTTCTGGACCGGATGGTGCTGACTGTAGCCCAGTGACCGCGGCGCGCTCGGTGACCACGGCGCTTTGACAGTCAGAGCCGCCTATTCAACATTGGCGAACTTCTTGATAGTCGAATCTCGCAGTTCGTCCTCAGACAGATAGACCTTGCCGTCCTCCGTCCCCCTGATGACGTTCTTCTGTACGAGCAGGCGCATGGCCTGAGGTTTGTAGTCACGAGTCCTGCCGATCCTGTGCAGAAAGTCCGCCGGTTCCAGCCCAAGCTCGTACAGAGATGTCGCTTTCTTGGGGCTGATCGCGCCTTTCGCGCGAAACCGCGCGATGACAGTCCGCACAGCCTTCTTCACCAAGAGGCTCTGTATATAGACCACGAGAGCGAACGCTGCGATCACGATCGCTATGAGCAGCAAGACCGTTGTTGCTCCACCCATACTCCATGCGCTCCTTCTGCTTGCTCAGGCATCGACAGAAGCAGGCTACCACGTTCCCCGAGGCGAGCGAAGCGAAGCCGGGGCAGCGAGTGAGGCGAACGAAGTGAAGCCGACCCGGTGAGGCGAGCGAAGTGAAGCCGGTAACAGTGAGGGCCCGCGGCGAGCAACGCGAAGCCGCGGCCACTACCTCTCAGTGACCCTACTGGAAAGGGCCGGAGGCCCAACAAGAAAGTGAGGGTGCCGCGGGGCCGGAGCAGCTCTGCCTCGAAGGCAGTGAGACCCGGGAGGCGTAGGGGGACGGAGCGAAGCTTTGCGGTACGTCCGCAGTGCTTCGCGGAGCCCCCTATGTCTCCCGGGTCACTCGGTGCCATTGAGGCGCAGAGCCGCTCAGGCCCCGCGGCCACTCACTGTCAGTGTTTGAAGTGGCGTCGCCCCGTCACCACCATCGCCATACCCCGCTCGTTGGCGAGGTGCAGGGCTTCGTCATCCCGCTTCGAGCCCCCGGGGTGGATCGCGCAGGTCGCGCCGGCGTCGGCGCACACCTCGAGGGCGTCGGGGAACGGGAAGAACGCATCCGAGGCCACGGCGCAGCCGTCCAGCGGGAACTGCGAGCGGTTCACAGCCAAGGTGGCGGAGTCGACCCGGCTCATCTGACCGGCGCCCACGCCGACCGTCATGAGGTCCTTGACCAGGATGATGGCGTTCGACTTGGTGTGCTTCGCCACCCGCCAGCCGAACAGCAGGTCGCCCCACTCCTGATCCGTGGGGGGCCGGTGGCTGACCACGTGCATGTTGTCGCGCTGGTCGACCTCGCAGTCCCAATCCTGCGCCAGCATGCCGCCCACGATGCGCTTCATGTCGAAGCTGCCACAGGTGTCGCGGTTCACCTGGCCGGTAAGGATGCGGATGTTCTCCTTCACCGAGAGGATCTCGAAGGCCTCGTCGGTGTAGCCGGGAGCCCAGAGCACTTCCACGAAGTTGGTGGAGAGCAGCCGGGCCAGGATCTCGTCCACGGTGCGGTTGACTACGATCACGCCGCCGAAGGCCGACACCGGGTCGCAGGCCAGGGCTTTCTCGTAGGCAGCCGCGACGGTCTCGGCCACCGCGACCCCGCAGGGGTTGTTGTGCTTCACGACCACGCAGGCCGGCAGGGTGAACTCCTCGAGGCAACGCCGGGCCGAATCGAGATCGAGCAGGTTGTTGAACGACAGATGCTGCCCGTGGAGCTGCTCCAAGGCCGCTCTGCGCGTGCCACCCGGCCCGACCTCCGAATACCAGGAAGCCCGCTGGTGCGGATTCTCGCCGTAACGCAGGTCGCCGACCTTCACCAGTTCGAGCATGAGGTACTCGGGGAAGTCCGCCTCCTGTTCGCCGAACCACCTGGCGATGGCCGAGTCGTAGTGCGCGGTGTGGTGGAAGGCTTTGGAGGCCAAGCGGCGGCGGGTCTCCTTCGATATCTCGCCCTCATTCTGCTTGAGCTCTCCCAGCACAGCGCCGTAATCCTCGGGATCGGTCACCACCGCCACGCCCGAGTGGTTCTTGGCCGCGGAACGGACCATGGCGGGACCGCCGATGTCGATGTTCTCGAGGGCGTCGGCCTCTCTCACCCCCCGTTGGGCGACTGTGGCTTCAAACGGATAGAGATTGACGACCACCAGGTCGATCGGCATGATGCCCAGTTCGCTGATAGCCTGCATGTGAGCGGGCTTCTCCCGGTCGGCGAGGATGCCGCCGTGGATGGCCGGATGCAGAGTCTTGACCCTGCCGTCCATGATCTCGGGGAAGTCGGTGACGTCGGAGATGCCGGTGATGGGCAGCCCTGCGTCGCGCAGATGACGGGCGGTGCCTCCCGTGGAGATGACCTCCACCCCCAGCTCCACCAGCCCCCGCACGAACGGCTCGAGGTCCTTCTTGTCCGAGACCGATACAAGCGCCCGTTTGACCTTCACTCTCTCCTCCTCCCTCGTCTCCAGGCCGTTCTTCTCAGTCGCCCCAGTCTACCTGGACGACCCGGGTTCCCGGAAGAGGGGGTCTCACCTTTCCGGCGGCGATCAGCCTGATGGTGGCCGGGAGTAGCTGGTGCTCCACAGCGTGGATGCGCGCGGCCAGGCTCTCCGGCGTGTCGCCCTCCTCCACCCGCACCGGTTCCTGGGCGATGATGGGTCCGGTGTCGAGCCCCTCGTCCACGAAGTGCACCGTCACGCCGGTGACCTTCACTCCGTAGTGCACGGCATCGCTGATGGAGTTGGTGCCGGGGAACGACGGCAGGATGGCCGGGTGCAGGTTGATGATGCGCCTGGGGAGGCGCTGTACCAGCTCCGGCGAGACCAGGCGCATGTAGCCGGCCAGGACCACCAGGTCGGCCTCCGCGTCTTCGATGGCGGCGGCCATGTCCATATCATGCTCGGCGCGGGTCTTGTAGTCTGCGGACGGGAAGACCGCCGTGGGGATGCCCGCGGCGCGTGCCCGCTCCAAGGCGCGCGCGCCCGGGACGTCGCTGATGACCAGTGCCACTTCGATGACCGGCGCAGCCGCGCCGCCGCCCGCCGGCGCCGCCGCCCGTCCGTGCAGCTGATCGATGATGGCCTGCAGGTTGGTGCCGCTCCCCGAGGCCAGTACGGCCAGCCGGAAGACGTCACGCCGGCCCTGCGAGTGCAGCGGTCCAGCGTCGCTCACAGCATCCCGCCCAAGACGACCTTCTCGGCGCCCTTGACTATGCGACCCAGCGGAAGGGGTCGCTCACCGACGCTCGCCAGCAGACTGACGGCCGTGCGTTCGAGCGCCTCCGGGATCACCAGCACGAATCCCACGCCCATGTTGAACACCCGTAACATCTCGGCGTCGGAGATGTCGCCCAGACCCTGGATAGCGCGGAACACCGGCGGCACGTTCATATTGCTCAGATTGATCTGAGCCGAAAGCCCGTCCGGGATCACCCGCGATAGGTTGCCCGTCATCCCGCCGCCCGTGATGTGGGCCATCCCTCTGATGGGCACGCCCTGGTCCAACAGCCCCAGCACGCTCCGCACGTAGATGCGCGTGGGCGCCAGGAGGGTATCGCCGATGGTCTCGTAGAAGTGGGGGAAGTGGTCGCTGGGCCCCAGGTCGTTGGCCGCCAGCACTTTGCGGATGAGAGAGAAGCCATTGGAGTGCACCCCGTTCGAGGCGAGGCCCATCACCACGTCGCCCTCCGCGATGTCGGAGCCGTTGATGAGCTTGCTCCGCTCGCCCAGCGCGACGCAGAAGCCGGCCAGGTCGAACTCCCCCGGGTCGTAGAGCCCAGACATCTCGGCCATCTCGCCCCCAATGAGGGCGCATCCGGCCTGCCGGCACCCCTCCGCGACGCCGGCCACCAGCTGAGCCATCTCCTCCGGCACCAGCTTGCCCACGGCCACGTAATCGAGAAAGAGGATGGGACGGGCCCCCACGGTGAGCACGTCGTTCACCGACATGGCCACCAAGTCGATGCCCACAGTGTCGAGCCGGCCCGCCTCCTGAGCGATAAGGATCTTGGTGCCCACCCCGTCGGTGCCGGTGACCAGCACCGGGTCCTTCAGGTCCTTGGGCAGCTCGAACAGACCCGCGAAGCCCCCCAGCGACCCCATCACGCCGGGGATGTAGGTGCTCTCGACGTCGTCCTTGATCAGCCGGACAGCTTCTTCTCCGGCGTCGATATCCACTCCGGCGGAGCGGTAGGTGAGCTCGTCGTCAGTACCGGCTGCCACTGGGAACCTCCGTTGTGACCGAGATGCGCAGAGTCGTGCTGGTCGTGCTGCTGGAAGTGGTCGGGGAGCTCGTCGCCGTGCTCGCACTGGAACCCGTCGTGATGCTGCTCCCCCCGGTCGTCGCTCGCGCCGTGGTCGCCGTGACCGGCGCCTCGTCGTCGTCATCTCCCCACCCGAGATGCCACGAGGGCCACTCCACCGGAGTAAGGAAGACGATGATGCATACCACCGCCGCCAGACAGGCCCCTGAGGCCACCAGCAGCTTTGCGCTGCGCTCGATAGCGCCCAACAGGATGGAGAGAAAGAACCCGCTGAGAAGGAAAAAGAGGGCTATGCTGACGGGGCTTTTCACTACTTTAGGGTATCAGAACGGGCCGTCCGCCGAAACCTGGCGGGGCGGCCACGCTGAGGAAGAGCGCAACCGCAAGCTCCTCTTGGGCTCGTGCAACAAGATCCGTTCTCAGAGACTACGCCAACCCTACAGGTCCCAGCTCGAGAACCCGTTGATGCACGATTGCGGCCGCCGTGAGCACATCCTTGAGCAGACGCTCGGTGGCCTGGAAGCTGCCGCCATAGTCAGCCGCGTTCCGGGCCCCATGGGCCTTGTCGAGAACTCGCCAGACATCCCGGGAAGCGCCCACCGTGTGCTCCAATGACTGAAAGACGACATACCTCGTGTCCGACCGATAGCCGTGCCAACGAAGGGCGGCCAGCGCAAATGCATGAGTTCAGGTAATGCCATCTTCTGATCCCAACACAAGGACTCTGGGCTGCCTTGCTACGGTCTCGATGAAGTGGTTGTCTCTTTGCCGGCTCTCATGCCACTCTGCCGGCGAGAGGATCGTCAGGCTGATGGTTCTAGCCAAGGTTGTCTCCGCTATCGCAAGAGCTTGGTAGGTCTCGGCGTAAGGGAGGTCGTCCGCGATGATCATGAGGTCGATGTCACTCTGGCTCGTATCCCTGCCATCGGCGACAGACCCATACACGAAGGCTACCTCGATCCGACCGGCAAGCGCCTCAAGCGCACGCTTGAGAGGCTCGACCAATCCCACGGTCTTCTGGATCAACCCGTGCAGCTCTGCAAACACCGGCGACTCGCGATTGGCCTGATAGCGGCGCTGCCTGCCCATGGGCGTCACCGTGACGATTCCGCTTCTTACCAGTCGGCTGAGCTCGCGGTGGACCGCGCCTGTGCCTACACCGGCGCGGGCGATCACCTCTGTCGCCGGGAAGCTGCGGGGCTGAGTGATTCTCCGGCGCGAGCCGTTTCACGGCTCTCGGTCCTCCGACACCTGTTGTGCGAAGGTCTCGATCCAACGGCGGACCGTCTGCCGCACCTCGGCCAGTTCTTCCTGTGTGGCCGGCCGCAGGTTGCCATGATGCCCGCGATGTCGCCCCTGAAGAATCGGCTCGACATTCGCAAGGACACCTACTCGATCCCATTCACCCTGGGCTATGCCCAGCGCGGCACGAGCTTTTCTGTGGCTCTTGTAGTGGGTCGCCAGGGCGTCGCGGATCTCGTACAGATAGATCCACTCGTCATCCGGGTCTTCGACTGCATGAGAGTAGCTTTCCAGCATTCGCCGCAGGACCGACCCCCGCGACAGCTTCGTGGCAAGCAGATCCAGCGTCGCAGCGTGTCGAGCGATGCGCTCCGCCCGAGTGTCATGCACGTTGCCGTCTGCGTCAGTAGTTACGACATCGGGTGGAATCGCCTCGGCGATGATTCCGTCAATCGCGAAACCCTTGCTGCTGATAGTTCTGCTGCCGAAGTGGACATGCACCGTCGGCAACCCCAGGTCGAACTCCCGATGGGTCTGTAGCTGACGGGCCAGAAAGATGCCTGTCATGCAGTCAACGATCCGCTGCTGCAGAGCGGGAGCGACCGGCTCATGAGGAGTCGTCAAGGTAGCGATGGCACGACCGTCTTCCACCGACACTTCAAAGTCCGGGTATCTGTACTCGTAGGCGAACTCGAAGAAGTCAACCGGTTGATAGGCCCACTCAAGTTCGACTCTGTCGGGGCTCACAAGCGCTGTACTGATGTCGTCACCCATCTCCCGCTATCCTCCTGTCTTGTATGACTGTACCGCTTCGTCAGCGCGGCGGGCTACGGTACGGACACGCGAACTTTGTCTACGCGCGACTGCGGTGCTAGAGTTCGCTCTGCAAGCATGGTGCCTCCGCAGTCAGGCTCCGGGCGACCGGAGCCGAGAGGGAAGCCGGTGAGAAGCCGGCACGGTCCCGCCACTGTAACCGGGCCTCGCGAGAGCGAACGCGAGAGTTCGGGAGTCAGATACCTGCTGTAGAGGAGGAGCAGACGCTCTCCGTGGAGAGAGCGACTCCGCCCCGTTTTCTCGGGGCGCCGACTCGGTTCGACCTCCGTATGGTCAGGCCGGGGAGTAGCTTACCTGCTCTCCACCATCTTGCGGGCCATGACCATAGGTTGAACCGAAAGGAGTCCGCATGAACGGACACCGGACGCCTTGCCGCACCTCGGCAGGGCACCACTCGCCGTCTACACGGCAGCACGCTCTATCGAGCGCCCTATCCCCCGCGACCTTTTTGCTCGCCATCCTCCTGATCGCCCTCCTGGCGGCCGGCTCGCTGTTCGTCGCCGGTTGCGGCTCGGACGGCGCCGAGACCGGCGACACCACGGCGACCACAGCGGCCGCAGCAACGACGACCACGGCAGCCCCCGCAACGACCACCACCGCGGCCGCGCCGACTTCGACCACAGCGGCCGCCGCTCCGGCCGCCTTCCCTGTCACGGTGACCGACGACAATGGCGCCAGCGTCACCGTCGAGGCGGAGCCCCTGCGCATCGTCTCCACCTCGCCGGCCAGCACCGAGACGCTCTTCGCTCTCGGACTGGGCGACAAGGTCGTGGGTGTGAGCTCGCTCTGCGACTATCCGGCCGAGGTGGCCGACATCACCAAGGTCGGTGACTTCATGGCCAACACCGAGGCCATCATGGCCCTCAGCCCCGACCTGGTGGTCGGCTACTCCGGCAACGAGGAGGCCCTCGCTCCCATCCAGGCCGCCGGCGCCGCCGTCGTCATCTTCAACCCGACGACCCTCGAGGGGATCTACGCCAACATCACCACCTTGGGGACGATCACCGGCACAACGGCCGAAGCGGTCGCGCTCGTGGAGTCGATCAAGGCAGAGATCGCAGAGGCCTCCGCGACCGCCGCGTCGGCGGGCGAGAAGCCGAGGATCTTCTACGGTCTGGACAACACCCTCTGGACCTGTGGACCGGGTTCGTTCGTGGACGAGATGCTCTCGCTGGCCAATTGCATCAACATAGGGTCGGCGGAGGTCCCCGCGGGCGCGACGGCCCAGGCCTACTACCAACTCACACCCGAACAACTGGTGGCGGCCGACCCGGACGTGATCCTCCTGCCCAGCTCGTCCGGATACTCGAGCGCCGATGAGTTCACCGGCGACTCCCGTTTCGGCGGACTCAAAGCGGTGAAAGAGGGTCACGTCTATCTGTTTGACGACACCATAGTCACCCGTCCGGGCGCGCGCGTCGGGCAGGGACTGAAGATCCTGGCAGAAGCGATCCATCCCGAGGCCTTCTAGGCCCGGGTAGTACGGCCGGTCTTGGCGCCGGCTCCCCTCGCTCGGGGAGCCGGCGCCGGACGGGCGGCGGGGTACCCCGCCGCCCCCGGTCGAGGCAGGAGACGAGGGCATGGCGACAAGCCGAGATCGTCGTAGGACCTACCGTCTGGTGATGGCGGCGCTCGTCGCCGCGCTGGTCGCGGCCGTAGTCACGGCCACCGTGGTGGGCGCCGCCGGCATGTCGGCGGGAGAGGCCCTACGCGCACTGGCCGCCCTCTTCCGCGGAGGCACCGACGCCACCGGAGACTTCCCCGACTGGGCGCCGCGGCTACTGCTCGACCTGCGTCTGCCCCGCATCGTCCTCGCGCTGGTGGTGGGCGCCGCGCTGTCTACCGCCGGCGCCTCGTTCCAGGGTATCTTCCGCAACCCGTTGGCCGAACCATATCTGCTGGGCGTCTCGGCCGGAGCAGCACTGGGCGCCACCGTGGCCATCGTGTGGAAACCGCTGACCTCACTCGGCATCTACACCCTTCCCCTCCTGGCCTTCGTCGGAGCGGTGCTGGCGGCCTTTCTGGTCTACCGCGTGGCCACCATCGGGAGTCACACCAGCTCGGCCTCGCTGCTGCTGGCCGGCGTGGCCGTGGGCTCCACACTCACGGCCGTCACGTCGTTTCTCATGGTGGCCACCGAGCGCGACCTGCACACAGTGGTGGTCTGGCTCATGGGCGGCCTCACCACCGCCACCTGGAACAAGATCTACATCACCCTTCCCGTGGTCGCGCTGGGTTTCATCTACATGCTTTTCATGTCCCGGCGGATGAACCTTCTGCTCATGGGTGAGGAGCGGGCTCGGGAGCTGGGCATCGACAGCCGGCGGACCCGGCGCAACCTCATGGTCGTGGCCTCGCTCACCACAGCGGCCGCGGTGTCGTTCTCGGGCCTCATAGGCTTCATAGGTCTGATGGTGCCACACATCATGCGCCTGGTCGTGGGGCCCGACCATCGCCGCCTGCTCCCCGCTACGGCCCTCTTCGGCGCCCTGCTCCTGCTGGTCGCCGACACGGTGGCCCGCACCGCCATGGCTCCGGCCGAGATCCCGGTGGGCATCATCACCGCGGCCACCGGCGGCCCCTTCTTCCTGTACCTGCTGCGCGCACGGAAGGGGCTGTGAGATGACGACAGCTGCAGCCGCGGTGACGCCCGCCACGTACGAGACCCGCGCCCTCGAAGTCAGCCTAGGCGGGCAACGGGTCCTGGGTCCCATCGACCTGCAGCTCGGTCAGGGCACGTTCGTGGGCATCTTGGGGCCGAACGGGTCTGGCAAGACGACCTTACTGCGGGCGCTCACCGGAGGGGTAAAGCCCACGGCAGGCGAGATAGTGCTGCAAGGACGGCCTTTACGCGACCACCGGCCCGCCGAACTGGCCCGCATCGCCGGGGTGGTGCCACAACAGTTCAGCCTCGACTTCAGCTTTACTGTTGAGGAGATGGCGGCCATGGGCCGCTACGCCCAGGGCGCGCCGGCCGCCGACGGCGAAGCCGTCGCGGCGGCACTCGAAGCGACCGGCATGACCGAGCTCTCCGGACGCCTGATCACCGAGCTCTCGGGGGGCGAGCGCCAGCGAGCCCTCATCGCGCAGACCCTGGCCCAGCAGACCCCCGTCCTATTGCTCGACGAGCCGCTCAACAACCTCGACCTCAACCATCAGCTCGAGATCATGCAGCTCCTCAGAAGCCTACATGCAGAGGGTCGCACCATCGCAGTGGTGCTGCACGACTTGAACATCGCCGCACAGTATTGTGACGAATTGGTGCTGCTCGACCATGGACGGTTGGCGGCACAGGGAACGCCGGACGACATTCTTGACCCCACCACCATCCTGGAGGTGTTCAAGGTCAGGGTGGCCGTCCACCGGCAGGGTCCCAGGCCGTACCTCACGCCGGTGTGGTCGAGAGCCCCGGAGGGTCCCCAGGCGGGTAGACGCGCGGTGCACGTCATCGCGGGAGGCGGCGCAGCCTCGGCGTTGCTGGACGAACTGGTGGCCCACGGGTTCGCCCCCACGGTCGGCATCGTGAGCGTGTTCGACTCCGACTATGCAGCTGCCGAACGCTACGAGCTGGAGATGGTTTCCGCGCCGCCCTTCGAGCCCTTCCCCCCCGAGGTGGTGCAGGAGTTCGACGCGCTGGCCGGGGAGGCCGAGATCATCATCGTGGCGCCGGTGTTCTTCGGCCGGGGCAACCTCGCCCCCCTCAGAACAGCTTTGGAGGCCTGCCGGGCCGGCAAGAGAGTGCTCGTGATGACGAATCCGCCTATCGGAGAACGGGATCTCTGCGACGGAGAGGCCACCTGTCTCGTCGCCGGACTCCTGGAGGCCGGGGCGCTCGAGGTGACGAGCATCACGCAGGCGGTAGAAGCGGCGATCGGACCCCGGCCGGCCTGACGATCGCGGCCTGACGATCACGGCCAACGGTCGCGGCTCTCTCTAGACCCACAGAGCGCCGACCAGAGCCGGCACGCACTCCACCAGCTCGTTGGTGGCGCCCAACGTGTCGCCGGTGTATCCCCCGATCCTGCGGTAGCAGTAGAGCCCCACGAGCAGTCCAGCGGCCACGGACGCCGCACCGGCCACCAAGCCCTCCAACCCCGCCAGCAACCAGCCGGCAGCCAGCACCACCACGACCGCCCAGGCAAGCAACGCCCACCTGCGGATGCCGGTCACCGCGAACACAGTGGCCAGTCCTCCCTCGGGCCGGGCGTAGCGGAACACAGCCATACTCGCGACCATGGCGCAGCGGCCGGCGAGCGGCATGAGCAGGGCGATCTTCCAGCGCAGGTCTTCGGGCCCCACGGAGGCGAAGAGCGCCGTCTTCAGCACGATGACGCACACCACGGCGACGACCCCCATGGCTCCGGTGTGGCTGTCGCGCATGATGACCAGCATCTGCTCGCGCGGCCGCGAACTGAGCAGCCCGTCGGCAGTGTCGGCCAGGCCGTCCATGTGCAGCGCCCGCGAGACCGCGATGAGCACGCACACCAGGATGGCGCTGCTCGCCAGCGGCGGCAGGACCTGGTCGAGGCCGAAACAGACCGCCGCGGCCACACCGCCGGCCAGCAACCCCACGATGGGGAAGTAGTAGGGGCTGCGAGACAACTCCCTCTCCCCGCCCGCCCACGACTCCGGCACGGGCACCGGGGTGAGAAAGCGCAGGGCTGAGAAGAACGGCTTGATCATCGGATGCCTCCCGCGCCCGCCCGTTCGCGCCTACGACTCGCGGTGCGACACGGCGGCCTCTTCGACGGCCGCCACTTCGGTCAGCACCCGCTTGGCCGCGTCGACCAGGTTCATGGCCAGGGCGGCGCCGGTGCCCTCTCCCAGACGCAGGTCTATGTCGAGGAGGGGCTTCTTGCCCAGTGTCTCCAACGCGATGCGATGGCCCTGTTCCACACTGCGATGGGCGGCGATCATGTACTCGGTGGATGCCGGGCACACCGCCTGCGCCACCAGGGCTCCCGCGGTGGAGATGAATCCGTCGACCACGACGGGCTTGCGCATGGCCGCGGCGCCCAGGATCAGGCCTGCGATGCCGCCGATCTCGAAGCCGCCCAGCTCGGCCAGCAGGTCGACGCCGTCGGCCACATCGCTCCCGCCCTGGCCGAGAGCAAAGCCGTTCACTCGGAGGCACTGCTCCACGATGCGCGCCTTGTGCTGAAGCTGTTCGTCGTCCAGACCGGTGCCCCGGCCGGTCACCTCAGCCGCGGCCGCCCCAGACACTGCCGCCACGATGGCGCTGCTGGGCGTAGTGTTGCCGATGCCCATCTCGCCCGTGCCGAACACGTCGGTCGTCGGCCCCAGGTCGCGCGCCACCGCGATGCCGGCCTCCAACGCCTGCACGGCCTGCTCGCGGCTCATGGCAGGGCCCCGGGCGATGCTGGCCGTACCCGGCGCGACCTTGCGGTCGAGCACCGCGCTCCCCAAGGCACTCAGGTCCTCAGCCACGCCCATGTCGACCACGGTCACGGTCGCGCCCACCTGGCGGGCCAGAGCATTGATCGATGCGCCGCCCGCCGCGATGTTGGCGACCATCTGCACGGTCACCTCTTGCGGATAGGCGCTGACCCCGTCGGCCACCACGCCATGGTCGCCGGCCATGACCACCATGGCCTTCCGCTCCACCGGAGGCTTCATGGAGCCGGTCATCCCCGCCAGGTCTTCGGCCAGATCGAGCAGCCGGCCCAACGCCCAGTAGGGCATGGCGAGGGCCTCCAACCGGGCATGCGCGGCAGCTCGCGCGGCCGCGTCCTGCGGGACGATCGACGCCAGGGTCTCATCGAGCAAGCTCATGCACATACCTCTCTACCGTTTCGTAGTCGTTGCGCGGGCCGTCCCCGCGGCCCGCATCCGCGCCATCGGCGGGCCCAGGCCCCTTGAGCATCAGGGGGAGTCCGCTCACCATGAACACCACCAGTCCGGCCGCCTGGGCCATGACCTGGTTGCAGCGGCCCAGAAGGTCACGATACTGGCGGCCCGCCGCTGATTCGGGCACTACGCCCAAGCCCACCTCGTTGGTGACGAAGATGGTGGGCCCCCGGCGCTCCTGGCACGCCGTCACGATGGCCTCGCAGCGCTGCACGATGTCGGCCTCACTGAGCGCCGCGGCGGGGCGCGCCGGATCGGGCGCCGCAGGCGCCGCGCCCAAGGCCGCCGCGCCGCCCGTCAGCTCCGCCGCGTCCTTCATGCCCGCTTCCCACATGAGGTTGCCCATCCACACGGCCAGGCAGTCCACCACGACCACCGCGTCGGTCGGCGCCGCTGCCAGCGCCGCGGCGAGGTCGTGAGGCTCCTCGATGGTGGTCCAGCCGCCCGCGGTTCGCGCCCTCTGGTGCTCTGCGATCCGCACAGCCATCTCGTCGTCCAGGGCAAGGCTGGTGGCCAGGAAGATCCGCGGCTCCGGCAGCGATTCCGCCAGACGCTGCGCCAGCGCGCTCTTGCCGCTGCGGCATCCCCCCGTCAGGAGCACTACGCCGCCCATGCTATTCCGCCTCCCAGTCGTGCACCGACCACAGCCCCGAGAGGGCCGCCCCTCCGGGTGCGCCGGCCCCTCCGTCGTAGACATCGACGCGGGCGACTGAGGCGGGCTGCACGGCGAACATCCAATAGCTCTCGTGACCGAGTCCAAGGAACGCGCAGATCAA
>JAFGIH010000675.1 GCA_016929985.1 Thermoleophilia bacterium
TGACCGTATGAGCGCTCCATACCTAGCTGGCGCCACGATTGACTTCATGGACACCATCGAAAAGCAGGGGTTCACTATCGACAACCCTAACGCGACTAGCACCTGCGCTTGTGGGGACTCTTTCCACTGAGCTGGTTCTGAGGATCGGGAACTCTTCCCGAGCAGGCTCGTTGGAGTCATTAAGGCGTTTCGTCAGTCCTACTGGGCGGACGAAGCGCCTTATTTTCGCTATTGTTCAATGTGACGGACACAACAGTTACCTGTTCCCATCGTCGGGTCGGGGGCGGGCTTGCAATGGGGAGGGTGAACCGTGGGACGCAGAGTCAGCTGGCGACACGACCTTGACCGGAACGTGCCCCGAAGTGGCAGGCGTGCTGCCGGAAAAGTCGGCGGCGTCTGTGCCGCAGCGATAGCGGTGGTGCCCCTCAGCGGCTGCGGCAGTACTGGCCCCGGGCGCGCAGCTCGTCTCGGTCTTGTCGATCCGGCGTCCGATCGCGCCGTGCACATGGGCAATATGTGGATTGGCGCCTGGGTTGCGGCGCTTGTCATCGGCGTATTCGTATGGGGGCTCATCGGATTTGCCGCTTTCAAGTTCCGTCGTAAGGACGGTGACCCGGCGATTCCGCGCCAGTCTCGGTATCACCTTCCGCTTGAAGTGCTCTACACCATCGTTCCTTTCCTTGTGATCGGCGTGCTGTTCTTCTATACCGTTCGTACCGAGAACAAGGTGCTCGACAAGAACCCTGACCCTCAACATGTCGTTAATGTTGTCGGCCAGAAGTGGTCGTGGACTTTTAACTATATGGAGGCCAACAATCCTGACGCCGGTGGTGTTGTCACCCATGAGGTTGGCACTATCGAGAAGATTCCGAATCTGTACCTTCCGGTGAGCCAGTCAGTGCGCTTCCGCCTCAAGTCCGCTGATGTTATCCACTCGTTCTGGGTGCCGGCCTTCTACTTCAAGATGGACGTCATTCCGGGCCATCCTAACCAGTTTGACCTCACTCCGACGAGGATCGGTGTTTACGACGGTAAGTGCGCCGAGCTGTGTGGTACCTATCACGCAAATATGATCTTCAAGGTGCACGTGGTGTCGGTCGAGGACTACAACAAGCACCTTCAGCAGCTCAAAGCTCAGGGCGACACCGGTGAGATCAAGCCTGCGAACTCGGTTGCTGCCCTCACCACCACCGAATCAAATGAGGGGGAGAAGAAGTGACCAGCGCATCCATTGCTCAGCGGACCGCACCTCCTGCCATTACTCGCCAGGAGCGTCGCAAGGCCAGCTTTGGTGCCCTCGTTTGGGATTACATGACGACCACCGACCATAAGAAAATCGGCCGGCTGTACTTTGGTACGTCGCTGTTTTTCTTCGTCTTTGGCGGCATCCTTGCCCTGCTTATTCGCGCCGAGTTGGCATATCCAGGTATGCAGTTTATGCACCAGGAGACCTTCAACCAGCTCTTCACGATGCACGGCACGATCATGCTGCTGATGTTTGCCACCCCGCTGTTTTCCGGGTTCGCGAACTTCTTCATGCCGCTTCAGATCGGTGCCCCGGATGTCGCGTTCCCGCGTATTAACCAGTTTGCGTACTGGCTGTACCTTTTCGGCTCCCTGATGGCCTGTAGCGGCTTCCTCACCCCTGGTGGTGCTGCCAGCTTTGGTTGGTTCGCCTACGCGCCGCTATCGGACGCCATCAACTCACCGGGAGTCGGCGGGGACCTGTGGGTGATGGGCCTGTACCTCCTTGGCTTGTCGTCCATCCTCGGTGCTGTCAACTTTGTGACGACGATCATTCTCATGCGTACCCCCGGCATGACGATGTTCCGGATGCCGATTTTCTCCTGGAATATCCTCATCACCTCGATCATGGTGCTGGTCGTCTTCCCAGTCCTGTCGGCTGGTCTGCTCGTTCTCGAGGCTGATCGGGCTCTGGGAGCCCATATCTTCGACGCTGCGAATGGTGGCCCGATCCTGTGGCAGCACCTCTTCTGGTTCTTCGGGCACCCGGAGGTGTACGTCATCGCCTTGCCGTTCTTTGGCATCATCACTGAGGTGCTGCCAGTGTTCAGTCGCAAGCCGGTGTTTGGCTATGTCGGCCTGGTATTCGCGACCCTGGCTATCGGTGGTCTGTCGGTGTCTGTGTGGGCCCACCACATGTTCGTGACTGGCGCGGTCTCCCTGCCGTTCTTCTCCTTCATGACCTTCACGATCGCTGTTCCGACTGGTGTGAAGTTTTTCAACTGGATTGGCACCATGTGGGGTGGCTCGTTGAGCTTTGACACGCCGATGCTCTTTGCTATCGGCTTCTTGACGACCTTCCTGTTCGGCGGTCTCACTGGTGTCATGCTCGCTAGCCCGCCGATGGACTTCAACGTGTCTGACACCTACTTCGTGGTAGCCCATTTCCACTATGTGCTGTTCGGCACAGTGGTCTTCGCGATGTTCGCCGGGTTCTACTATTGGTGGCCGAAGATCACTGGGCACATGCTTAACGAGACCTGGGGCAAGATCCACTTCTGGACTCTGTTCGTCGGTTTCCACACCACCTTCCTCGTTCAGCACTGGCTTGGTGTTGAGGGTATGCAGCGTCGTATTGCCGACTACGGTGCATGGGAGGGATTCACCTTACTCAACCAGGTGTCGACCTTCGGCGCCTTCCTGCTGGCCATTTCGATGCTGCCGTTCGCATGGAACGTCTGGATTACTCGTCACGATCCGAATATCGAGGTCGCTGACCCGTGGGGTTGGGGCCGTACCCTCGAGTGGGCTACTTCATGCCCGCCGCCCGCCCACAATTTCACGAAGATGATCCGCGTGCGCTCCACCTCTCCGGCCTTCGACATCAATCATCCGGAGGCCGCTCTGGCCCCCGAGACTGGGGAAGCTAATCCGCGCGAACTCGTCCACTCCCGTAAGGAGGATGCCTGATGAAACCGGAACGTTGGGTATTTGGCGGGCTCGGCCTGTTCTACCTCGTCGTTACCCCGGTGTACTGGTTCACGGCACACGAAGTGGCCGGCACTTGGGTGCTCGGGCTGTCGGCGGCGATGGCCCTGATGGTGTTTTTCTACGTCCAGGTCATCGCCAAGAAGATCAATCCTCGGCCCTCCGACGAGAAGGATGCCGAGGTGATCGACGGGGCTGGTCCGGTCGGTTTCTTCCCGCCACAGAGTATCTGGCCGTTCTGGTGCGCGCTCGTTGTCGCCATCATGTGCCTCGGCCCGATCTTCGGCTGGTGGATCTCTCTGCTCGGGCTGGGCATTGGTATCTGGGCCGCCTCGGGTTGGGCTTTTGAGTACTACCGCGGGGATTACGCTCACTGACCGTCCATCGCCGCCACGGATCAGACCGCGGCGGCGATGTCCGTGTTTGGGCTAGATCAGGGCATCGGCGGTACGCTCTCGTGCCCTGATCGCGCGGAGTCCTGCTAAAGGGGACAACACAATCAGTAGTCCAAGCCCGGCACACCACAGGATGACCCA
>JAFGIH010000676.1 GCA_016929985.1 Thermoleophilia bacterium
GATCCCCCGAGGCACGTAGATCGGCTGGATCATCCTGGGGCTCGTTTCCTGCACATACAGATTGCCCGCCGACACGTGGAGCAGATCGATCTTGTCCTCGATCATGGTGGCGAACTCGATGGTCTCGTCCACTGTGGCCGCCCCCGGCACGAGCTCATCGGCGCTGATGCGATATTCGAGGGCCACGTCGTCGCCGATCTTCGCGCGGATGGCCTCCAGCACCTCGATGGCGAACCGGGCCCGCTTCCGCAGATCGCCCCCGTAAGAATCAGAACGCCTGTTCGTGGCCGGCGAGAAGAAGCTGCCCACCAGATGACCATGGCCCCCGTGGATCATGATCATCTCGAGTCCCGCCTGCTTGCAGCGGAGGGCGGCATCGGCGAAGCGGTCGATGACGGCCTTGATCTCTTCAGCGGACATATCCGTGGGGCTGGAGAGCCCTTCGTAGTTCAACTCGATCGAAGCGATGGCATCGTACCGATGGATAGTCTCCACGAGAACGGACAGCCCGTTTATCGACCTGTTGTCGGCCAGGCACAGAACGTTCAGCCGGCCATGTCTGTAGGCGTCTTCGTAGTCGATCGACGTCTCGCCGATGGTGACGACCCCGGCCCCGCCCCGGGCTATCCGCCGGTACCACTCGATGAGCTCGCGCGTGACGAAGAAGTCTTCGGACGCCAAGAACGGTATGGCCGGAGAACACTCTATGCGGTTCTTCGCGGTGAGCCTGCCGATCCTGAGGGGTTCGAACACATGGTCGAAGCTCCCCATGCAAACATCCTCTCCGTCACCTGAGCAGGTGGCTGTAGCTCTCCGGGTGGTTCTGCAGATACTGCGCCACGCTCTGCGCAGGGTGGCCCGTCAGATG
Source organism: Thermoleophilia bacterium (assembly GCA_016929985.1). Next base: position 869 of record JAFGIH010000676.1, read on the forward strand.
AGGGACCGTGTCGCTGACGATGCCGGCTTCACCGGTCGCGACCTGAAGATAGTGGTGGATCCATCCTTCGAGTTCCGGTTCGGTTATGCCGTTACCCGTAAGCTCCCGGCGCGCCATCTCGTGGTCGATCATCCGGCTCATGTTCCGGCCGACTCTCGCCTCATGGGGCGTCTGAGCCCGGTACGAGATCTTCCTTCCCAGCACGGCCGAAAGCAGTTCGGCGGTCTCTTCCATGGTCAACGCCTCCGGCCCGGTCACATCGTACGTCTTGCCTTGGTGACCGGTGCCCGTCATGACCGCCACCACGGTGTCGGCGATGTCGTCGCGGGCTATCCACGAGACCCGGCCTCGACCTGCCGGTGCCCGGATGACGTCGTCGCTCATGACGTGCTGGGGAACGTTGTCCATGTAGAGGCCCGGGCGTAGGAACGTGAACTCGACACCGGTGGAGCGGATGAACTCCTCGGTACGATAGTGCTCCCGAGGGCAGACGAAGGTGGCATCGGGCTCGGCGCTCATGAACGACAGATAGACGATATGGCGGACGCCCACCGCTGCCGCCGCCGACACCGCGGCTATGTGTTGATGCAGCCGATCGTAGTAGGGGACAGGCAGGTTGCGGTCCTGGCATCGCTTGATGAACCCCATGACCTCTTGGGCTGAGATCAAGAACAGGGTGTCGACGCCGGAAAGCGCCTTGCCCATGGCCGCGGGATCGCCGTAAGAAGAAACCTCGGCGACATCTGCGCCCGGGAGACTCGGCGCCCTCGACGGATCTCGGACGATGAGCCGTTGCGGAAGCCCCTGGGCCGCAAGACGAGCGGCTACCCTGCCCCCTATTTGACCGGTACCTCCGGTGACTGCTAGCACGTCTTCGCCGTCCCTTGTGCCGTTTGCATCATCTCCCGAAATGTCTCCAGCTTCGTCGCAAGTTCGCTCTCGTCGTATGAGCGTGGATCGAAGTTGTCCCACTCGAAGGCCAGTACCGGTATGCCCAGTTCTTTGGTTATCGCATCCCGTATGGCCAGGGTGTCCGCGGCCATGTATCTGCAGCCGACGTGGTAGTGATCTATGACCCCATCGATGCCCAGGCGCCGGCAGACATCCAGAACGATGAGGATCCTTCCTTCCAAGGACTGGCCCGGCGTCCCGTGAGGATGCTGGCAGATCACGTTGTATGGATCTCCCGGATCGGTGATGCCGGCCCCTGATCTATCTTGGCCGGACGAGAAGTTGAAATCGGAGGCCACTATGTTGAGGCCCATCGTATGGATGAGATGCTCGAACCGAGGCTCGGCGTGATGGTTGGGACAGAGCACCAGAATACGGGGCGCACCCTTCGGAAGCACCCCCACACCCCGGCGCACGCGCTCCTGCAACTCGGCATACAGAGTGTCGAACACCTCCACCACGGCGGGGATGTCGCCGGCCTTGTACGGAGCCCGCGCGAAAGCGGCAAGCGCGTTCAGGTGAGTCGACGCGAGAGGAACCGGGTCGCTGAAGCGCATCACGTCGATCACCCTGTCCATGGCCTCGCCTATTGGTCTTCGTGCCTCGAGGGCCTGCCACATCATGTCGTCGTCTATCTCAAAGCCGGTCTCTTTCTGCAGGATGTCGCTGAACCTGCGCATGCCTTTCGCCGACAGCACGGTGGCCCGGCTTGCGTCGGGGTATTCGGCCATTTGGCGATCCTGGACGTGGTCGACACAGTAGGCGGGTATCCCGAAGACCTCCTGCATGATCTCGTTGGATTTCGGGCTGGTGTCGCAGAGGTAGCCCGTGGTCACCGTCACGTCGATGCGTGGCAGAATGCCCAGACTGATGAGACCCACCCTGGTCTTCACCATTCCGCAGTGCCGCACCACGCCACCTCGCAGCCACAACCTCTCGGCCTCCTCGAGCACCGGCACGAACTTGCCGAACATGCCTCCTAAGACCGCCGTGAACGTGAAGTTCGGATAGATGAATCTCACGTCTTCGGAGTTGGAGTTGATGGCCGTGCCGAGGATCTCGAATCCCGGCGCCATGCATGCGTGCACGACCTTGCGTGCGCCCTCGTCCCTGAGCAACACCGTGTCGGTCATGTCCTTCAGAAGGTACCCCATCATTCTTCTGACACCCTGAAGATCCATGTCGAAGAAGAGGTGGAGCCGCGCTTTGGCGGTCTCGATGTCGGCCTCGGCGATTCCCAGTCGCGAGAAGACCTCGCGGACGCGCGGGAGCTGGATCTGCCTCTCCCTCTCGTCAAACCCGAGGAGTTCCAGGAACTCATGCATCTACCGGCCCTCCTTGCAGGATCTCGACGAAGGCTTCCAGCCTGGTCTTCACGGGCCCCACTGCCAGGTTGTGGTAGTCGGACTCAACCACCAGCATGGGGATCCCCCTCTCGCGCAGCACCTTCTCGAACAGGTAAGACTCCTCGTCGTAGAGCTCGCAACAGAGGAGCTGATACCACAGCACGCCTTGGACATCGAA
>JAFGIH010000677.1 GCA_016929985.1 Thermoleophilia bacterium
CGCCTCCATCATGGGGGCGTCGTTGAAGGGCACGGCCGCGGTCATGTCTATGGACGACTGCGGGATGCCCGCGCCGTACGAGATCGATTTGTAGTTGTCGCGGGGGCCGACGTCGCCGAAGTCCTTCACCCCCAGACTCACCATCACGTAGTCATGGTGGCCGTGATAGGAACCGAAGATCTTGACTATCTGGTCCCGGCCGGTGTAGGCGCGCGCGATGCGGATGGCGTCCATGGTGGCCTCGGAACCGGAGTTCACAAAACGCCACCTGGGCAGCCGGAAGTTCTTGGCCAGGTGCTCGGCGACTATGTATGAGTCTTCAGTGGGCAGAGCGAATTGCGTGCCGAGCTCGCTCCGCTTCTTGATGGTCTCCACAATGGCCGGATGGGCATGCCCCTGCACCATGCAGCCGAAACCGTTATGGAAATCGCAGATCTCGTGCCCGTCGACCGAGTAGATCTTCGATCCCTTGCCGTGCGTGAAGTAGATGGGATAAGGATCACGGGCCTGGTAGGTTGACGAGACGCCGTTGACGAGCGTCTTCGACGCCCGTTTGAACATCTCGTATGACTTGAGGGTCTCTTGCTCGAGGCGCTTCTCCTCGCGCTCCGTCAACTCAGCAACCCGCCCGCTGTCGATCGCGACCGGTTCTGTGGGACTCATCGGCTCTCAACTCCTCTTCCGTGGCGAAATCCGTCACAAAGACGCTGGACTAGGGGCATTCTTCATCATTCTCCACACCGTCGCTGTCCTTGATGCGTTCGACCGCCTCTAACAGGGCTTCGCGCATCTCGTCATCGCTCAGTTCTTTTGCCCAAACCTCCCAATGACCAACCGAGCCCCCTCGATCGAGTTGCACGCGCCGCAACTCCACCCAGCGCGTCACCCGGTAAAGCCGGTCATCGCTCTGCACAACCCTCCCCACCGCCCATTGGGGAGAATTGGAAGGCGCTCGATGAGTACAAAACAGCGGCTTCTCTCGACGCTTACTCCAGCGCACCTCAGACCGTCATCTCCTTGAGCCCGAAGGGGAAATCATAGGCCGGCATCAAAGCCACGAACGGATCGGGATCGAAGGCCTCCGGCCCCAGCACTCCCACACCCTTCCAGGCCCCTGTCTGCAGCAGTTCCCAGGCAATGACCGGGTTGACGGCCGTCTGCCACACCACTGCCTGGACGCCGTAGTTCTTCATGCAGGTCTCGTTGTCCGCCACCTGATACAGGTACACCTGCCGCGGCTTGCCGTCCTTGACACCCTTGACCCAGGTTCCGGCGCAGGTCTTGCCGAACATCTGGTCGCCCAGATGAGCCGGATCAGGCAGGCAGGCGGCCACCACATCGCGCGGCGCTATCTTGACGCCCTTGACGTCGATGGGGAAGCGGTTGTCGAGGCCCAGCATCTTGATGGTCTTGAGCACGCCGATGAACTCGTCGCCCAGACCATACTTGAAGGTGACCCGCTTGCACTTGACCCAACGGGGCACCAGCAGGACCTCTTCGTGCTCCACGTTGACGCACTCCACCGGCCCTATCCCCTCGGGGAACTCGAAGACTTCGGGCTCCGAGAATGGCTCGGTGGTATGCCATCCCTTACCTTCCTCCCACACTACGGGAGGATTAAGGCACTCCTCGATGGTGGTCCAGATGGAGAAATTGGGGGCGAACTCGTACCCTCGCACCTCGAGGTTGGCGCCGTCGCGCACGCCGATCTCTTCGATCTCGTCGAAGAGGTTCTTCTCGGCATATTTCGCGAAAACGTCGGCCATGCCGGGCTCCACACCCATGCCCACGAAGGCCAGCAGGCCTTTCTTCTCCCATTCTTCGGCGCGCTCGAACTGGTAGTCACCCAGCTTGACACCGGGGGTGTTGAACGGGTCGCTGGGATGTGGCGAGGACAGGGTCATGGCCATGTCCATGTAGTTGCAGCCCGCATCGTAGGCCGCGTCGAAGATGGCTTCGTTGAAGACCGGGTCGACGGCGTTGTGTATGAGGTCTACCCCATGTTTGCGGACCAGCGCCGCCACCTGCTCCTTGTCGCCCGCGTCGACGAATTCGACCGGCATGTGCTCCGGGGAGCCCACCTTCGCCCAGACTTCTTTGGCCCGGTCGACGTTGTAGTCGGCCAACACCAGTTTCTCCACCCATGGTCTGCTCTTGCAGAGCACGGCGATGGCTTCACCAACGCCACCCACACCCACCAACAGTATCTTCATCTGAGCCCTCCCGAAGCTGCGTTGGAAACACTTCACACATCACGTCAGAGGGAGCAGGAACAGATCTGCGCCCTTCGGGTCATGAGCGGGGGATAAGTCGTTCGTTCGACTCTAGTCCCCCTCGGTGGCCGGCGGCAGCGTCTCACCCTTCTTCGGCTCCAGCTTGATGGCGGCAATAGCGCAGCCGATGGCTATCGCCACGAAGACCGCCGCGATGACGAGGATGGTAGTCAGCATCGTGTCGAAGTTCCCCAACCACCCGGAGAGATATGAGTCACCGTAGGTCTCGGCGTAATACTCCTCCGCCCATTCACCCTCGAACCATCTCAGCCACGGGATGGCCAAGAAGCCCGCGACCGCGAATCCGAAGAAGACCCAGGCTATCTTCTTCAGGTCGCCGATGCCAAGACGCGTCCGCGGATTGAGCGGGTAGTGCACCGGGTCCTTCTTGGCGAGACCGCCGTACCTTCTCTTCCAGATCACGTACACGACCGGCCCTGTGAGAATACCGATGAGGCCGCCTATGAAGTAGTCGGTGCCGTTGACGAAGAACGACGCCACTCCGATGATGATGGGGATCACGCAGAGCAAAACGAGGAACGGATAGCCCCCCCTGATCTTGAACTTGTACGCCTCATCGGGAAGCCTCTTTCTGAGGATCATCGCCGAGATGTAGACCATGATGTACGACGAGACCAGCAGGAAGACATCCACGATGACAACCGTGGTGAAGGCGAAGTTGCACAGGATCAAGTTGACGATCGCGACGGACAAGACCGCGACATACGGCACCCCGTGTTTCTTGTCGACTTTGACCAGGACAGGCGGTGCTAGATGGTCCTCGGCCAGGGCGAAGAACCCTCGTGATCCCGATGCGATGTACGTGTTGTAGATGGAACACTGGGCCAACACGGCGACGATGATGAAGAAGATGCCGAACCCAGCCCCCCAGAAAGTAGTGACCACATCCGCGTAACCGACGCTGTCGGCGGTCGTACCCCACTCGTCCCACGAGCCTATGGAGCCAAGACCTGCCATGGTGGGCAGTATGTAGACGGCCATGATCAGAGGAACGGTGATAAGGGTGGCCTTCGGGATGACCTGCGGGTTCTTGAGCTCCCCGGCAACGGTGGACATAGACTCGTAGCCTGAGTACATCCACATGCCGATGGCCAAGCCCGCCCCGATGTACATGATCCACTCGCCGAAGCCGATACCCGCCACACCCATGATCTCGCCATCCGAGGTGAAAGGTTCGAACGGGTTCCCGCTCCAGTTCATGAAGCCGGCGATCGCGACGATGGCGAACGCGACGATGACGAGGATGGACAGGATCGTGGTGATGATACCCACATCTCTGACGCCGCGGATGTTGATGTACGTGAAGATGATGATCATGGCCGCTTTGATGGCGAACTGCTCGTAGCCGTTCAGATCCCACTGCGAGGCAAGGTAGCCGCCCGCCAGGATTACGTAGAGGGTGTTGTCGATATAGACCGAGATGGTCCTCCACCAGCCGGCCTGGAAGCCCCAGAACTCACCCAGCGCTTCCTGCACCCACTTGTAGTAGCCGCCTTCCTGCGGTCTGGCGGAACCGAGCTCCGAGGCAACCAGACCGAACGGCAATCCCCACAGGAAGGGAAGTACCATGAGCATGACCAGTGTCAGGCCCGCGCCTGACTCGGGGATCATCTCCTCGATGCCGTAGGCGCCGGCCGCCACGAGGGAGAAGATCATGAATACGACGGTCCAAACGCCGAGATCGTGCTGTTTTAGCCCGTGCTCGCCGACGTCTACCTTCACCGAGCGTTTCTCGCCTGTAGCCACGTGGTTCCCTCCTTCACGGCCGGTCTCAACATGCCCCTGCGGATTCGCCCCGTGGCGTGGAGTACGGCGAGCAACACCCATGAGTGGTGCGAAGCTCTATGCGACTACCCCGACACAGGCAGCGCAAGCGTAGCACTTCGAGGTGGGGTGAGGAAATGCTTTCGTGCGGCAGCGTGGGAGGTAAGAGAAGGGTGCCGACGCGAGGCGGGGATGCATCGTATATCATTCAGGCATGGACAACCTACCGTCCCCACCCGAGAATCCCTTCAGTCTCCAGGAGTCGCGCCTGGAGCGTCGGACCCGGCGCAACCGAAGGCGACGTCTGGCCATCATCGTCACTTTCGTCTTTGTCGTGATCCTGGCCGGAGCAGGCTATGGGTCCTACCGACTCCTGTCGAGTGACAACACTCCCGTCGGTACGTCTGCCCAGACCACTCAGGTGGCGACCTCCCTAACGGGGCCGGTTCAGAGCACCTTGGCCACTCTCGCGGAGTTGCCCACTCCCGGCGCAGCCGGGACGTCCACTTCCACCACGACCACGCTCGCGCCCAACCTCCCTCCCATGCCGCTCAGCATCACTACCGACCCCGAGCCGGTCGAGCTTTCCATCACGCTTCAGGACGGGACCGTGATCTCCGGCAAGACGCCTTTCTCTCAAGAGATCCCCGGAGGCGACATCACCGTGGAGCTCCGCCGAGAGGGCTACAACACCACCGTCCGCGACGTCGCTCTACAAACCGCCCAAGAACTCAAAGTCTGGCTGGATCCGGAGGGACAGCTCCACCGGACGGTAACCCGCTTCAAGTGCGGCCTCGGTCCGCAACGGGTGGTCTTCTCCCCCGACGGCAGAGAGCTCTGGGTCGCGTTCGCGCAGAGCAACGGACTCGGGATCTACGACCCTTTGACGGGTGACAAGACCGGCGCCGTCTCGCTGGGCGACAAC
>JAFGIH010000075.1 GCA_016929985.1 Thermoleophilia bacterium
CTCGCCTTCCATCTGCCACCTCCCGCGCGGCAGCATACCATGGGTGGTAGTCCGCTGGTGTAACATCGACGCACGATGCCCTCTAGTAACGCCCGCCACACTACCCGGCCCACCAACCGCGGCCGCCGCTTTCTCCGAGGTGCGCTCTTCGGGGTGCTGTTGATCATCGTCGCGGTACTGTCTCTGCTCGCCGGGTTCTATGTCGGCCTCGAGCGGACCATGCCGTCTCTAGTACTTGCGTCGGATATCTCGGCCGCCCAAAGCACGAAGATCTACGCCGAAGGCGAATCCCCAGTCCTCCTCGCCGAGTTGCACGGCATAGAGAATCGCGAACTACTGAGCCCGAGCGACATCCCAGACGTGCTCAAGAAGGCCGTCGTGGCCATCGAGGACGAGCGCTTCTACGAACACAGTGGCGTCGATTTCTTCGCCATAGTGCGCGCGGTGTGGGCCAACATCACCCACGGCGAGATCGTACAGGGCGGTTCCACCATCACTCAGCAACTCATCAAGAACGCCTTCCTCACCGACGCGCAGACGGTAGACCGCAAACTGCGCGAGGCCGCGCTTGCCTACCAGCTCGAGAAACAGTGGTCGAAGGACAAGATTCTCACGGAGTACCTGAACCTCATCTACTTCGGGGAGGGCTCGTACGGAGTGGAGGCCGCCGCCTCGGCGTACTTCGGAGTAGGCGCTGGCGAGCTCACGCTGGAGCAGGCTGCATTGCTGGCCGGTCTCCCGCAGGCGCCTTCCGCCTATGCGCCCTCGAGAGATCCCGAGGCGGCTTTGGGACGACGCGACACAGTGCTCAACAAGATGTATCAGCAGGGGTACATAACAGGCGATGAGCTGCAGGCCGCCCTGTCCACCCCTCTCGAACTGGCCGATAAGACGGCCGAGGACTCGGTGACCCTCCCCTACTGGGTGGAGTTGATCAGGAGCCAATTGATCGCCCGCTACGGTGCTGCGACGGTGTTCACGGGGGGCCTGCGCGTGTACGTGTCGGTCGATCTAGTGATGCAGAAGGCGGCGGAGGACGCCGTCGCCGGAGTCCTCGATCAGCCTGGTGATCCTTCGGCCGCCCTCGTCGCGATAGACGTCGCTACAGGCCGCATGGTGGCCATGGTGGGCGGACGCGACTTCTCCGAGATGCAGTTCAACCTTGCCACACAAGGTAGAAGACAACCCGGATCGGCCTTCAAGCCCTTCGTTCTCGCCGCTGCATTACAGCAAGGCCTGAGCATCGACACTACGTATGAGTCCGGCCCGGTCACGATAGAGCTCCCCGGTGGCCCGTGGGAGGTGTCCTCGAAAGACGAGGGGGATCTCACCCTCGCACAGGCCATAGCCCGCTCATCGAACGGGGTCTTCGCGCGCCTCATCATGGACGTCGGGGCTGAGGCAGTGACCCAGACCGCCTACGACATGGGTATCGTCAGCTCACTGGGAGACGATCCCAATCCGGCCATCGCCTTGGGCGGTCTCGCCACGGGTGTCAGTCCCCTGGAGATGGCCATGGCGTACGCCACTTTGGCCACCGGCGGCGAACGGCTCTCTTCGGAGACACGGTTCGACCCTTCCGACCGGGGATTTCCCGTGACCATCGTGCGGGTCACCGACGCCGAGGGGAACGTCATCGACACCGACTCCGCAGCACGCATCCGAGTGCTCGACGAAGGGCTGGCCACCCTCGTCACCCACTGCTTGAGAGGCGTCATCGCTTCCGGCACAGGCACAGCCGCGAACATAGACCGTCCGGCCGCCGGCAAGACCGGCACCACACAGAACTACGCCGACGCCTGGTTCGTCGGATACACCCCCGACCTCGTCGCGGCTGTATGGGTGGGCTATCCCACCAGGCAAGAGCCCATGACCGACGTCCACGGCGGCAAGGTCACCGGAGGGTCTTTGCCCGCTCAGATCTGGGCGACCTTCATGGCCGGAGCGCTGGCGGACACGGTGGCGACCGATTTCCCGGCGCTCAGCGACAGCGGCTGGATCTCAATGGAGGTCTGCAGCGAATCACACTTGCTCCCCACCGAGTACTGCACAGAGACCTCCCACAAGCTGTTCAGGACGGATGAGATACCCAGCGAGACATGCCACATCCACGTCCCACAGGAGCTCGGAGTGCCGGACGTCGTGGGATGGTCGGCGGAGGAGGCGGCGGCCGTCTTACAGGACGTTCGTTTCGAGACCACCCTGGTGAGAGATGCAACCTCGCTCGAACCCGCCGGCACCGTTGTCCGGCAAGACCCGGCCGCGGGCTCTGACCTGCTACAGGGAGAGACGGTGACCCTTGTAGTCTCCACCGGCGAGGGTATCGTCACCGTGCCGGACCTGGTCGGTCAGGATATAGCTGCGGCGCGTGAAGAATTGGCCCGCGTGGGTCTGGTTGCCGGAGAGTACAACGTCGCGGACGAGGCATCCCCGGGCACGGTCATCTCACAGCAACCCGCGCCCGGCGGTCCGCTCCCCGCCGGCACCGAGGTGGCTCTGTCGATCAGTCTTGGTCTGGCAGAGCCGGCGCCGCCCGAGTAGAACGACGTTCCTCTCAGGCCCTGCTGACCCGGGTGAACCC
>JAFGIH010000678.1 GCA_016929985.1 Thermoleophilia bacterium
AGTAGCCTGATCCAAGGCCCTGATACAAGCGCAGGCGGCCGTCTGTCAGCCCGACCAGGTCGACGATGCCATCGCAGTCCACATCACTCGCGCACGGAAAACACAGCGAACGCGCGTTCTCCAGGCCCGCGTGTGAGGGATCGCGGTACTTTGCCGGGGGCCCCATCCCTCCGAGCCAGATGAGCGGCGGAGCGTCCTCGCAGCCGACGAGCCAATCCAGGCGACCATCCCCATCGAGGTCTGCGGGCAGCACGGAGGTGGCCGGCGGCGTGACCGGTTGGGTTGGCCTGATTCGCTGGGGTGTCCTGGGTTGTGATTGTGGCGGCCCGAAACACATGTCGTCGATGTACAAGTCCTGGTCGATGGGGAACCAGAAGAAGATCTCAACACATGCGAGGCGCCAAGGAAAGGGCGGCGGGGGATTGGGTCCTGGCCAATCCTCACGCTCCTGCTTGAGGCTGGCGCGATGGCGCACCCACTGTTGTTCAGGGTCGTCATACGGCCAGGGCCCACGGACATGGAGGCTGTGGCTGGCCCAATCCAGTCGCCATGCGCGGTAGCCACCCGGCTCTTGGATGTGGACCTGGATGCCAACCCCATCGCTTTCATCCCGGTCCCCGACCCACCAGACCCATGAGAACTCGCAATCTGCATCCAGGAGGACCGTGTCGGGTGGGTAGTAGTACAAGCGCACTTCCTCGAAGAGAATCGAATCCCACCCCGCGACGTGACAGTGGAGGGATCGGTTCCCAGGAGCATAGGAATCCTCGCTGAGGGCGATGGAGCCGTAGATCTCGTCGCCGGTGCGAAACCGCCAGTGTTCGAGTGAACCGTCCTCAAAGTCCAGTAGTAGGGTGGGCGTCTCGGGGTTGGCTGCCGTGGGGCTCGCGGTGCTAGGATCCGCAATCGCGGTCTCGACACTCCCACCCGCAGCGCCGAGCACGATGATGAGGAGGCTTAGGTTCCTGAGCGTAACTCTTCGCAACATGGGCATTGTCCACGGTGGCGACATGCGCATTCCAGACCAGCCCGACCCCATCCCATGCGTCGAGAATGTCTGGGAAGCCGTTGCTTGCGTACGAGGACCGGCGCCGGGCTGCACCCTGCCAGAATGTCCCAATACATTCGAGGTGTGGATGATACCACATTGGTGTGGTAGGCTGTAGCGCTTCTCACAGGCGTGGACCCGCGACCGCTGGTTGCGGCGGCAGAGTACAGTGGGAGGTTCGGGATGAGGAAGCTGGTCGAGTGCGTACCAAACATCAGTGAGGGCCGTGATCGTGCGGTCATCGACGCGGTTACCGGCGAAGTCGAAACCGTCGAGGGGGTCACCCTCCTGGATGTGGATCCGGGAGCCGATACGAACCGCACGGTCATCACCTTTGTGGGGGATCCGGACGGCGTGGTCGAGGCCGCCTTTCGCCTCATCCGCAAGGCGTCCGAGCTGATTGACATGACCGTGCACTCGGGGGAGCACCCCCGTCAGGGGGCGACCGACGTGTGCCCATTCGTCCCCGTCTCCGGTGTCACCATGGACGACTGCGTCGAGCTGGCCAACCGGCTGGGAAAGCGGGTCGGGGAAGAGCTCGGCATCCCCGTCTTCCTCTACGAGCATGCGGCGAAGAAACCGGACCGCCGCAGTCTGGCGGATATCCGCGTGGGGGAGTACGAGGCGTGGCCGAACAAGCTGGGGAAGCCCGAGTGGCAGCCCGACTACGGACCCAACGAGTTCATCCCGCGGACCGGAGCGGTGGTGATCGGGGCCCGGGAGTTCCTGATCGCCTACAACGTCAACGTCAACTCGCGGGACAAGAAACTGGCCCACCAGATTGCGCTCGACATCCGCGAGAAAGGGCGGCTGCAACGCGACGAAGAAGGCAACCTGGTCCGGGACGACGACGGCAACAAGATCCGGGCCGATGGGCTCCTGCAGGCCTGCCGGGCGGTGGGTTGGATCATTGAGGAGTACGGGCAGGCCCAGGTATCGATCAATCTGACGGACTACCATGTTACATCCGTCCACCAGGCGTTCGACACCTGCTGCGAGGTTGGGGCCAAGTATGGTCTACGGGTGACCGGGAGCGAGATCGTCGGGCTCGTACCGCTCGAGGCGATGCTGATGGCCGGCCGTTACTATCTCGAGAAGCAGGGTCGCTGGTCGGGTGTTTCGGAGAAGGAGCTGGTTCACATCGCGATCAAGTCGCTTGGGCTGAACGATGTCGCTCCGTTCAACCCGCGCGAGAAGATCATCGAGTATGCGGTCGGTGGGCGGAAGAACGCACTTGTGGATCTGACGTGCGTGGGCTTCGCCGACGAGCTGGCGAGCGAGTCGCCCGCGCCCGGGGGCGGCAGCGTCGCTTCGCTCTGCGGTTCGTTGGCTGCGGCGCTGGCGGCAATGGTGGCGACCCTGACCGAGGGGAAGAAAGGCTACGAAGAGGCACAGGCCGATTTGGCTGAGGTGGCCGCGAAGGGGCACCGCCTGAAGGATGAATTCCTGGCGGATGTGGACCGGGACACCGATGCCTTCAACGATCTCATGGCCGCGATGCGCATGAAGAAGAAGACCGACGAAGAAAAGGCGGCGCGCGACGAGGCGATGCGCGTAGCCACCGAGGGTGCGACCCGGATTCCACTGGGTGTGCTCGAACGCAGCATCCCGGTCCTCGAGCTGGCCGCCATCGCCGCGGAGAAGGGCAACCAGAACTCGCTCAGCGACGCGGGCGTGGCCGCCCTCGCGGCGCGCACGTGTGCCGTGGGCGCCTACTACAATGTGTTGATCAATCTCAAGGGACTGGAGGCCTCCGACTTCACGCGCGAGACCCGCACCCGCGCCGAGGAAGCGCTCAAGAAGGCGTGCCAGCTCTCGGACGCCGTGACCGGCGGCGTGGAGGAGAAGCTGCGGGGGAAGTGA
>JAFGIH010000679.1 GCA_016929985.1 Thermoleophilia bacterium
TCCAGATGGTTGTTCTTCACCAGCACCATGTCGAACAGACCGAAGCGATGGTTGGCGCATCCGCCATACACCACGGCGCGCTTCTGCCAGACACGCATGCCGGGGATAGTCTTACGGGTGTCGACCACGGCCGCGCCGGTGCCTTCCACGGCATCAGCGAAGCGTCGCGAGTGCGTGGCCACGCCCGACAGGTGGATGAGGAAGTTGAGCATGGTCCGCTCAGCCGTGAGGATGCTCCGGGCCGAGCCCTCAAGCGTTGCCAACTTGGTGCCCGCGGTCACCGTCGTTCCATCGTCGACCAACGGGGCAAAGACCACACCGGGATGGACTTCCTGCATGACGGCCTCCGCCAGCGGCAGGCCGCACACCACCAGGTCCTCGCGAGCGTCGATGAACGCGTAGCCCGGTAGCTCGGCAGGCACCGTCCACTGCGAGGTCACATCGCCGTACCCGGCCAGGTCTTCCGATAGCGCCTGGCGCACGAGGGCCAGGCTCCCTTGATCGATCATGACCAACCTCCGCCGCCGTTATCTAACCTATCAGCGCGCTCGACTCCACCAGGGCCCCGCCGGTAACGGTGTCCCGCCGCAGCAGACTATGACGCCGCCAAGCCGCGTCGTCGATCTCGGGAAAGTCGGCGCGCAGATGCACTCCCCGGCTCTCCTCCCGCCGTACGGCGGTCTCCACGATGTGCTGAGCCACGGCGAGCAGATTGAACAATTCCAGCTCTGCCACACTGAGTCCGGGTGCTGCCAGCGAAGCCCGCAGCGCATCGAGGGTCTGCCGGGCCCTCTCCATGTCGTCCCGGGTGCGGACGATGCCGCACATGTCGTTCATGACCTGCCCAACGGTCTTCCGCCCCTCGGTCACGACGGCCGGAGCATTACCCTCGCGGAGCTCATCCGCCAGGTCGAGCTTGACCTTGCGCACGGCCGGGTCGGCCACCGACAGGTACCGGTTGAGCTCACGCACCGTCCGCTCCCCGAACACCAAGCCCTCCAGCAGGGAGTTCGAGGCCAACCGGTTGGCGCCGTGGATGCCCACACTCGCCGTCTCGCCACAAGCATAGAGCCCCGGGACGGTTGTGCGCCCCCAGGTGTCGGTGAGCACCCCGCCAACGTAGTAGTGAGAGGCCGGAGCCACAGGGATGAGCTGGGTGCAGAGGTCGAAGCCCCGCTTCTGCAGACCCGTGTACACGGTGGGAAAGCGCTCCCGCAGGAACCCGCACTCCAGGTGGCGGGCGTCCAGCCACACGTGGTCGGTCTTGTCCCGGTCGAAGACGCGTCGCATGTGCCTCACCACCACGTCGCGAGGAGCGAGCTCGGCACGAGGGTGCGACCCGACCATGAACCGCTCGCCGGCATCGTCGAGCAAATAGGCGCCCTCGCCGCGCAGGGCCTCGGTCAGCAGCAAGGTGGGGTTCTCCTGGCAGTAAAACGCCGTGGGATGGAACTGCATGAACTCCATGTCACGCATGACGGCGCCGGCGCGGTAGGCCATGGCGTGCCCATCGCCGGTGGCCACCAAGGGATTGGTGGTGTGAGCGAACACCTGGCCCACGCCCCCGCAGGCCAGCACCACCGCACGCGCCAGGCTGATGGTGAGCTCACCCTCGGCCCCCAGCGACACCGCTCCCACGCAGCGGCCGGCGTCCATGAGCAGGTCGAGGACGAACTCGTTCTCGTGCAGCTCCACACGGCCGCCCGACGTGAGGGCGTCCGCGAGTGCGCTGGCCACCACGCTGCCGGTGGCGTCGCCCCCGGCGTGCACTATGCGGGCCATGGAGTGGGCGCCCTCTCTGCCGAGGATCAGCTTGCCGTCGCGCCGGTCGAACTTGGTGCCCAGTTGTTCCAGCTCGCGGATGCGGGCCGGGCCTTCCTCCACCAACACCCGCACCGCCTCTTCGTCACACAGGCCCACACCGGCCTCCAGCGTGTCTTTGAGGTGGAACTCAGGCGAATCGTGCGGATTCATGGCCGCGGCGATGCCGCCTTGAGCGAGAAACGTGGTGGTCTGGTCGAGGGTGCCCTTGGTGATGAGGCCGACGTTCCACCGATGCGACGCACCCACGGCGGCCGTCAGCCCGGCGATGCCTCCACCCACGACGAGCACGTCGTAGCTCGAGTAGCGAAGGTCGGCCCCCCTGCGAGAGATGAAAGGAGCCGCCATCTTCACGCCCCCACCTCTACCATCCGCTGGACGGCCTGCAGAGCCTTGGCCCTGATCTCAGGGTCGACCGTCACCACGGGGCCCTCGTTGCGGAGGGCCTTCAGCAGCTTCTCCAGAGTGATCAGCTTCATGAAGGGGCAGACGCTCAGCTTCGTGATCGCGTAGAAACGCTTGCCGGGACACTCCTTGGCCAGCCGGTAGAGCATGCCGGCTTCGGTGCCGATGACGTAGTCCCTGGCATAGTTCTCGCGGCAGTACCGGATCATCCCCGAGGTGCTCTCCACCGCGTCGGCCATCTCCGAGACCTCCGGAGGGCACTCGGGATGCACCACCACCTTGGCCCCCGGATGGGTCGCCTTGGCCCTCTCCACGTCGGACACTTGGATGAGCTCATGCGTCGGGCAGAACCCCGGCCACAGGATCAACTCCCGCTCCGCCTTCTTGGCGGCCCAGGCCCCCAGGTTGCGGTCGGGCGTGAAAATGATCTCTTTGTCGGCCGGCACCGACTGCACCACCTGGACGGCGTTGGCGCTGGTGCAACAGATATCGGTGAGCGCCTTGACGGCGGCCGAGGTGTTCACATAGCTGACCACCACGGCGTTCGGATGCGCGGCCTTGAGCGCCCGCAGACCCTCCACGTCCACCATGTCCGCCATAGAACAGCCCGCGCGCACCTCAGGCAGCACCATCGGCCGGTCCGGAGCCAGGATGACCGCGGTCTCGGCCATGAAGTGCACGCCACAGAACACGATCATGCGTGCGTCTGACGCGGCCGCCTTGCGGGACAGCTCGAGCGAATCGCCCACCACATCGGCGACATCCTGGATCTCGGGGCGTTCGTAGTTGTGTGCGAGGATCACGGCGTCCTTCTCCTGGGCCAGACGTCGGATCTCTGTGTGCATCGCACGGTCGTCCATCGGTACACCTCTGTTCGTTCGCGGTGCCGCCGCACCCATCCCTTGAGAGACGCGTGTCACCGCCTGGTCTTGCACGCGGGTCAGCGCCTCCGCGACCGTGCGGCCGCTCGGCAGCACCAGGTCAGGCGCAAGCTCGGACAGTGGCTCGAGCACAAACCGCCGTTCTTCCATGCGCGGATGCGGGACTTGGAGGTCGGCTTCGGCGCTCGAAAAGCCATGGTACCAGAGGATATCGACGTCGATGCTCCGCGGCCCCCACCTGACCAGCCGCTTCCGGCCGAGCTCCTGTTCGATGCGCTGCGCCACCAGGAGAAGGGCGCGGGGCGACAGAGTGGTGAGCACCTCGACGACCTGGTTGAGAAAGTCATCCTGTTCGGGGCCACCCACCGGGGCGGTCGTATACAGAGAAGACTCGGCGGATACCTGGGTACCGGGTGTAGCTCCCAGGATCTCCCGCGCCTGGCGAAGATTCGACTCGCGATCGCCCAGATTGGATCCGAGTCCCAGATAGGCCACAACCTGGGCGCGCTCCGCGGCGCCCAGAGCTCAGCCCTCGAGGTCGGCGCGCTGCAGTTCCACGGCAGCGGCCACGCTGGCCAGCGCGCACGCGACCGGCGGATGGGGCTTGGTGACCTGTACCCATACCTCGTCGACAGGGAAGCGGCGCAGGATCGTCTCCGCTGTCACCTGCGCCAGACGTTCGAGCAGCGAGTAGCTCTGGACGGTCGCCACTTCTTCGATGAGAT
The DNA here is from genome assembly GCA_016929985.1 of Thermoleophilia bacterium. The sequence goes on from JAFGIH010000679.1 coordinate 3,833, forward strand.
CGAGGACCTCGGTGTAGTCGATGGTGTCGCCCACGTCGTCGGTCTCAGCCGCCTTGCAGTTCTCCATGGTCAGACGCACGTCGTAGAGAAGCCGCTGGCCAAGCACCTTCTCTTCGCAGCCCACCCCATGATGGCCGTACACCTCAAGCCCTTCGATGAAGATATCCACTCCCGCCCCCGTTCGTCGTTTGCGATACGGTCACTCCTCCGGACCGAACACCGCCTTAGTGAGCCTTGCCGCGTCGCGGTTGACGCCCACCCGGTGCACCCGCACGATATGGGCCCCCGCGGCGGTGGCCATGACCGTCACCGCGGCCGTGGCGGCGTCACGCCCCTTGGGGTCGGTGATGCCGAGTATCTCCCCCAGGAAGCGCTTTCGCGACGCTCCCACCACAAGCGGGCGGCCAAGCGACCTGAAGGCCTCCAGGTTGCGCAGTATCTCGAGGTTGTGAGCCGTCGTCTTGCCGAAACCGAGACCAGGGTCGATGAGGAGGTTCTCCTCTTTTACACCCTGGTCGATGGCCCAGTTCAGCCTCTCCACGAAGAACCCGTACAACTCGCCCACCACGTCTTCGTAGACGGGATTCTCCTGCATGGTCTTGGGCTCGCCCAGCATGTGCATCAAAATCACCGGGCACTCCGCGTCGCGCACCACGGCGACCATCTCCGGGTCCATGCGCAGGGCCGAGATGTCGTTCACCAAGTAGGCGCCGGCGGCCAGCGCGTCGGCGGCGATGGAAGACTTGTAGGTGTCCACCGAGATCTGCCCCGGCAGTTGGGAAGCCAGGCTCTTGACCACCGGCAACACCCGCCGCGCTTCTTCCTCCACCGGAAGCGAGTCGGATCCCGGCCTCGTTGACTCGCCGCCCACGTCGACGAGGTCCGCGCCCTCTTCCACCATCTCCAGAGCCGAGCTGATGGCCGTCTCGGTATCGAAGTTCAGGCCGCCGTCGGAGAACGAGTCGGGAGTGACGTTCACGATCCCCATCATGAGCGGCCCCTGTTGCATGGCTGGGGCAAGAGGACAAGCCGGCACCGGGTTGCTGTAGTTTCTCAGCGCCTCCTCGATGGCGACCGACAGGTCACGCAAACCGAAGGGCTGTGCGCGTAGTTTGATCAATAACCGTTGGAACTGGGCCATAGTCCCCATGATGAGGCAGTCTGCTTCTTCGCCCCACCACTCGTAGACTTCCTTGGAGATGGCCACCTCGCCGCCTCGCGAGAGCATCTCCTGCTTGAGGATGTTGGCGGCCCTGAGGCTGAGCCCTGACACGCGGACCACGCGGAACAGGGCCTTCTTGTCCATGATCTCCACACCGGCGCTGGAGACCCGGGCGTGGCGCAGAGCCGCTCTGACCTCCGGGAGGTCACGCAGGACGAGGACTTGAGGGCGGCCTTCCGTGGGAATCATGTGCCCCCCTTCGTTCTTGTCAGTTGCCCGGCGCCTCGATCAGCGCCAGCACTTCGGCCCGGGTGGCCGGACTGCTCTGGAATATGCCCCGCACCGCCGAGGTGACCACCAGGGAGCCCGGCGCCTTCACCCCACGCATAGACATGCACAGATGCTCGGCCTGGACGAGCACCAGTACGCCCGCCGGCCCCAAAGAGTGGACCAAAGTGTCGGCGATGGTGCTCGTGAGCCGTTCTTGCAGTTGCAGCCGCGCGGCCGTGGTCCTCACCAGGCGCACGATCTTGGAGATGCCGGTGATGCTGCCGTTCTTTGAGGGGATATACGCGACGTGCGCCACCCCGAAGAACGGAAGTAGGTGGTGTTCGCAGAGCGAGTGGAAGGTGATGTCGCGCACGAGCACCATCTCCTGGTGGGTGTCAGACCCGATGGGCGCGACGATGCAGTTGAGGTCTTCAACGTCGGTAAGGATGATCTCTTCGTACAGATCGGCCACACGACGAGGAGTATCGATCAACCCCTCCCGGCCGGGGTCTTCACCGATGCCTTCCAGCAACAGCCGGACGCTCTGTTCGATCTTGGCCCTGTCCATCGAGACGCCCTAGACTCGGTCCTCGCCGTGAGATGCCATGGGGGTGACTCCGCCCGGGGCCACCCGCTCGCGCCCATCCGTGGCAGGCTCCTCCTGCTCGCGCGGCCGGCGCTGACGCTGAACGCGCTTGCTCTCCGCGGCCTTGCGGGCCTTCGCTTCGTCGCGGGCCCTGAAGACCTCCTCGGGGTCTTTGCCGTCGAGAAGGGCCTCGAACTCGTCTTTATCTATGGTCTCTTTCTCCATCAGGAGCTGCGAAATCATGTCCAGTTCCGCGCGATGCTCCGTGAGTAACCTGCTCGCCGTGTCGTAGGCTTCGTCCACCACCCGGCGGATCTCGGCGTCGATCTTCTGGGCGGTCACGTCGGAGTATTCCTGCCCCATGCCATAGTCACGGCCGACGAAGGGCTGAGCAGGATCGTGACCGAACGTCAGCGGGCCAAGGTCCTCGCTCATGCCGTACTGGGTGATCATGCGCCGGGCGGTCTCCGAAGCCCGTTGCAGGTCGTTAGACGCGCCGGTGGTGATGTCGTCGAAGCGGATCTCTTCCGCCACTCGGCCGGCCAACATGTGCGAGAGCTTGTCGATGATCTCTTTCTTCTTGACCATGAACTTGTCTTCGGTAGGCAGGGTGATGGTGTAGCCCAAGGCCTGCCCGCGGCTGATGATGGAGATCTTGTGCACCGGATCAGCGTTGGGCAAGTAGTGCGCCACCAGAGCATGCCCGGTCTCGTGATAGGCGGTGATGAGCTTCTCTTCTTCAGAGAGGATGCGCGACTTCTTCTCCGGACCGGCGATAACGCGGAGCACCGCCTCATCGAGCTCATCCATCTCGATGACCTTCTTGTGCCGCCGGGCAGCCAGGAGCGCCGCCTCGTTCACCAGGTTGGCCAGATCGGCGCCGGTGAAGCCGGCGGTCTGCGCAGCCAACGTGTCGAGTTCCAACCCGGGCGCCAACGGCTTGCCTTTCGAGTGAACGGCCAAGATGGCCTTGCGGCCTTCGCGGTCGGGCCGGTCGACGATGATCTGCCGGTCGAAACGCCCCGGGCGCAGCAGCGCCGGGTCGAGGATGTCGGGCCGGTTGGTGGCCGCCATGATGATGATGCTCTCGTTGGCTTCGAAGCCGTCCATCTCGACCAGCAGCTGGTTGAGGGTCTGCTCACGCTCGTCGTGTCCGCCGCCCAGACCGGCGCCCCGGTGACGCCCCACGGCGTCGATCTCGTCGATGAAGATGATGCAGGGCTGGTTCTGTTTGGCCTGGTCGAACAGGTCGCGCACCCGGCTGGCGCCGACGCCCACGAACATCTCCACGAAGTCGGAGCCGGAGATGCTGAAGAACGGCACCCCGGCCTCACCGGCCACCGCCCGCGCAAGCAGAGTCTTGCCGGTGCCGGGCGGGCCGAACAGCAACACGCCCTTCGGGATACGCGCTCCCAGGCTCTGGAAACGCTTGGGGTTCTCGAGGAACTCCTTGATCTCGTCGAGCTCCTCGACGGCCTCATCTACCCCGGCTACATCCTTGAAAGTGATCTTGGGTTGATCGACCGCCATACGCTTCGCACGCGACTTGCCGAAGCTCATGACCTTGCTGCCGCCGCCCTGCATCTGGTTCATCAAGAAGATGAAGAACACCACCATGATGATGATGGGTAGCAGAGTGCTGAGCACGCCCAGCCATGGAGAGCTCTTCTGGGCGTCGGTCCTGAACTCGATGCCGCTCGCCAGCAGGAACGCCTCCATCGCGAAGGGCTCGGTGAAGCCCACCTCAAAGCTCTTGTTGTTGTCTTTCAGCTTGCCTTCGACCACAAGATCTTTCGTCTTGATGGTGACGTCCTTGACGTTGCCGCTCTGCACCGCCTGTTGGAAGGCGTTGAAGGTCATCTCCTGGCTCTCGTTACCCCCATAAAAGAGGTTCTGCACGAAGAAGGCGAGCAGAATGACCAGAAGGATGGGAAAAGCGGCGCTCTTGAAGAACCTGCTCAAGTCGACTCCACGGTCGGTCTATTTGGAGGCAGATACTATCACAGGCGTCAGACAGGGTCGTCGATGACCCCGATGTAGGGTAGGTTGCGGTATTTCTCCGCGTAATCGAGGCCGTATCCGACGGCGAACTCGTTGGGGATCTCAAACCCCGTGTAGCGGCAGTCCAGGTGGGCGGTCCGCCTGCTGGGCTTGGAGAGCAGCGTGACTATCTCGAGGCTGGCGGGGTTCCTGGCTCTGAGACTCCTCATGAGATACTCCAGCGTCTGTCCGGAGTCGATGATGTCCTCGACGATGAGCACGTGACGGCCCTCGATGTCGGTGTCGAGGTCTTTGAGGATCCGCACCACTCCGGAACTGTCCGTCGAGGCCCCGTAGCTGGAGACAGCCATGAACTCTATCTCGAGGTCGAAGGGGAGCCGCCGGGTCAGGTCGGCGATGAAGAAGACCGCCCCTTTCAGCACACATATCAGCACCGGGCGCGTGCCGCTGTAGTCGGTGGAGATGGCTGCGCCGAGTTCGTCGATCCTCGCCTGTAGTTCCTCCTCGGATATGAGGACTCTCACCCTCGGCCACCTCTCCCCTCACCGGCGGGTTCCCTGTTCGCGCTACGGCCCTTCTGCCGCTCCAGACTCAGTCGCACCACCGCCGTAGTGCTTTCCCCTATTCTACCGCCCTCCGCCACCAGCAAACCCCCCACCCAGATGATGCGCCCGTCGCACGTCACCAGGGGCACCCGCGCCCTCTCGCGGGCCGGCACGCGCAGATCGACAAGCACATCCTGCAGCTTGCGCGTGCCTGGAGCGCCGAAGGGCCGCAGACGGTCACCTTGCCGTGGCCCGCGCACCTCCAGGCATCCCTCCAAGCTGTCCGCATCCACGTAGGCCTCACGGGAGACATCGGGCGGCATGTACGCGTCGACCGGCTCGGCGCAGACGGTGACGTCCCCCCATCGGGCGACCCCCGGCACGGTCAACCGCACAGGTGCGTGCGGCGGGCATCCGTCATCGCCTGACCTCTCACCGCGTCGGGCCCGCGCTAGGAACAGTCTGTCGTACTCCTTGCAGGCGCGCCAGCCGCCGCTCAACGACCGCTCCGCGGAACCCGGGGAGTCGAGCAGCGATTCGATGGCAAGTACTCCGGCGCGCGAGGCCGCGGGCTTCGCGCGCCGCTCCATCCACCGGTGCAGCGCCGCCCTGCGCAACGAGGGCTCCAGACCCTGCAGAGTCCGCACGCTCAACTCCTCGGCCTCGTCGAGCCCGGGCGCCGCCTCAGCCAACACGGCCGCGACCACTTCCACCAGCTCGGCGGCCACCTCCGACGCCCGGCAGGCGGCCTCCACCGCGCCGGGCAGAGCGTCTTCCCAGGCGGGCAGCACCCGCTCTCTGATGCCCGTACGAGCGTAACCCGGGTGGGCGTTGCCACGGTCGCGCGCGTACTCGAGCCCGTGACTTTCACAGTAGTCTGCCGTCTCTGCACGGCGGCACTCCAGCAGAGGACGAACCCAGGGCGGGTCGCAGGACCTCATGGCGGCAAACGCAGCCATGCCCCCGTACCTTCCCAACCGGTACAACATGGTCTCCACTTGGTCGTCGGCCGTGTGGCCCAGGGCGATACGGTGGCACTCCTGCTCGCACGCCACCTGCAAGGCGGCCTCCCGGCGCGCGTCCCGAGCCGCTTCTTGTACGGCTCCTGCCTGCTTGTCGATCTTGCGGTGGACGACGGTGAGTCCCACCCCCAGGCCGGCGCACGACCGGACCACCAGAGCCTCATCGGCGTCGCTCTCGTCACCGCGAAGGTGGTGGTTGATGTGAAGGGCCTGCAGCGAGACCGGCCCTGCCCGGCGGAGCGAACCGGTGGCCAGGAGATGCAACAGGGCAAGCGAGTCCTGGCCGCCCGAGACCATCACCAGCGCGCGACAGCCTTCGGGAAAGAGACGTTCACGCCTGGCGAGTCCCTCCGCCTTCCGGCCGAGGGAAGGACCACTTCTCTTGCCTGGAAGCCCATCCGAGGCCACTGCTCGTGCTACCTCCTGGTCCGTTCCGCGGAGCCTGGTATTGTACTACTTGGAGGAGGGGCCCCTTGGCTCGCTGAGGCGGAGGTCCACCATGTCTGAACGCTTCACCATCGTCTACGACCCCAAACTGGCTACCTACGACCTCGGAGAGAACCATCCTCTCAAAGCGGAGCGCTACACACTCACCATGTCACTCCTCTCGGCTCTGGGCTGGCTCGACGACCCAGGCGTAGTCATGGAGACGCCGGATGCCGCCGGCTTGACGGAATTGCTGTTGGTCCACTCCTATCCCTACGTCCAAGCTGTGCAGCAGGGACAGGCCATTGCCCGTGGACAGCGGCCCCATGCCGACCTGGGCCTCTACGGCCTGGGAACATCAGACGACCCGCTGTTCCCCGACCTCCACGACGCGGCAGCCCTCTACACCGGAGCGACCATCCAGGCCATGAACGCGCTCCTCGAAAACCGGGCCGTCCACGCCTACAGCCCGGCGGGCGGGCAGCACCACGCCCAGAGAGCGATGGCCTCGGGGTTCTGCGTCTACAACGATTGCGCGGCCGCCCTGGCTGTGGCCCTCAAAGCCGGCCGCCGGGTCGCGTACGTCGACTTCGACGCCCATCATGGCGACGGAGTCCAAGCCGCGTTCTACGACGAGCCTCGCGCGCTCACCATCTCCGTGCATGAGTCAGGGGAGTATCTGTTTCCCGGCACCGGGGATTGTGAGGAGACCGGTGCGGGTGAGGGGAAGGGAGCCTGTCTCAACGTACCGCTGCCACCCATGGCCGGTGACGAGGCCATCTTGGCGGCGTTCGACCGGGTGATCGCCCCCGCGCTGCGCGCGTACTCCCCCGATATCGTCGTCACCCAGATGGGCGTCGACACCCATCACGCCGACCCGCTCACCCACCTCACCGGGACCCTGGCTCTCTTTCCCCAGTTGGCCACCCGGCTGCATGCTCTGGTGCACGAGTGCTCTGAGGGTCGGTGGCTCATCACGGGAGGGGGCGGTTACGACCCGTTCGACGTCGCGCCCCGGGCCTGGACGGTGTTCATCGGCACGGTGCTCGGTCACAAGACGAGCGGCGTGCCGCTGCCTGAGGAATGGTTGCGCGCGTCACGCGCCGCGGGCGGAGATCCGCCGGGCGGTCTACTCCAAGACCCTGGCCCTGGGTACATTCCACTCCCCGA
>JAFGIH010000680.1 GCA_016929985.1 Thermoleophilia bacterium
ACTATGCGGCCGGCTTCGATCTCTTCCGTTCGAGCGACGGCACCGATTGGGAGCAGGTGATCGAGGATGGTTTCGGGGCTGGTGAGCATAGGAACTACGGGGCAGATCCGGTCGAGTTCAAGGGACGTATCTACCTGTCCGCCCAGAACGAGGAGCCGCGCCTTTTCGTGCCGGGCAGCTCCACGGAGCGCTTCGCCCCCCAGGGATTCCAGGTGTGGGCGTCCGACGATGGCAGCGATTGGACCCAGGTGGGCGAAGACGGCTTCGGCAGGAACACCAGCTACATGGGCGATATCTCGGTGCATGGAGACAAGCTGTACCTCCAGGCCGTCGACTACCGGGCGGGTAGCCAGCTCTGGCAGTCCGCGGACGGACAAGAATGGACGATGATCTTCCACGAACCACCCAGGAGCTTTTTCCACATCGGGCCGGGCCTGCATGTGTTCAAAGGCCACTGCCTCTACGTGAGTCACGACCTGGAGCTGGGCCTCGATATCTGGCGCAGTGACGAGGCGCTGGTGGCAGAGACGCCGACCACGCTCCCGCCAGATGAAAGCAGCACCACCACCGGCCCGGCCGGCAGGGAGACCACAGTCCCCTCGGGCAGGGAGACAGGCGGTGAGACCGGGGGTGAGACAGGTGGCGATGGTGGGTCCGGTGCGGGCGGGGACGCTGAACCGGTGACGGCCGATCAGGCAACATCTCAGGGACTGTCCGGCGGTATCCTCGCTCTGATCATCGTACTGGCAGTCGTGGCTGCGGCGGGTATCGGCGCGTTCCTGTATGTTCTGGGTAAATGGAGGGCTGGAAAGCACGTGCCGCCGCCGCTCTCGACCACTCCGCCGTCATCCGCTCCCGGCTTCTGTTCTCAGTGCGGTGCCGCCCTGCCCCCAGGTTCGCAGTACTGCCCCGGGTGCGGGAAGAAGCTCTAGCTCAGTCACGCCCTCTCTCTCGAGGCATTCAGAATTCGGGCTTTCCGTCAGCCTCCAGACAACCGTTTGAGCTGTCTACCGGCGCTGTGCCTGAACCTCAATATCCGGGGTGGAACTGAGAATCTTTCCGGTGAAGATCTTCCCGGAGATCCGCCCTTCGAGAGACATGCCGCCCGATGAGGACCCTTTGCCCGAGAGAGACGTGAGCGTCATGGTGCCGGTAGCGGTGACCACGCCGTCCTCCGTGACCTGCCCGGTGAAGCTGCAGGCGTAGCTGACCGAGTGCCCAACCCACTCGTAGTCCCAGCCGCCACTGACGATGCCCTTACCGTCGACGATGAGCTCCCACGGCACCTCGGCAACCGCGTCGCCTGATCTGAGCCAGCCCTTGCCCAAGCCCTCGTAGGTTCCCGCGAACTTGTTGGTCTGTTTCCACCACTCCGGGTCGTAGGGAGCCTGCCCGTTCTCGTCCCACATGGAGTTGTAGTGAGGGTCATCCGGGTCGGTCGGGGGCTGGTAGGTCTTGAAGTTATCGACGCCGGTCTCGGGGGTGATTATGGCGCCATACTCGTCAATACGGTAGACCTTGGTGCCGATCAACACCTCGCCCCACGCGTGGGTGCGGCGCTCATCTTTGTCCGCATACCCGTACACGCCTTTGGCCGGGATGCCCTTGGCCTTGAACACGCTGACCGCGGCGCAGGTGATGTCGGTGCAGTCGCCGTGGAGGGCCCCGCCCTTAAGGGTGCCCTTGGTGAAGAAGTTCGAAGGCTTCTGCCAGTTGGACCCCTTGGAGGCATCGTAGTCGCCCACCGACACCGATCCATCAGGATTCTGGTAGCCCAAGACGGGCATGTGCCTGCTGGCAACCGATGATTCGACCCACGTGGCCAGCGCCGGGTCGTCCAGGGCGATGGTGGTATCGGTCGAGGGATCGAAGAGCACGGCTTTGGCGGCTTGGGCCTGGATCACAGGATCGGTGGGGGTGATCCATTCGGAGGCCTTGCCTGCGTACACGGGATCGGTGTCCACTCCCTCTTCTTCGGGGCCGTACTCATAGTCGATAGCCTTACCGATCAGCCAGGTGCTCGGCCCCATGCTTTTGAGTACAGCCCGGGCGCTCACCCCTTCGAAGGTCCGCACCTGGACGCTCACCGTGTGCGTGGCAGGGTCGGCCGTCCCCCCGGCCATGGCCCAGTGCTCCCCGTTGTAGTAGGCGACGGCTATCTCTTTTGGATCGACAGCCTCCGGCCCCATCCCCGGGTCATAGGGCAGGGTGATGGTCACTGGCGCTTGGAAGCGGGTACCGGCCGGGCCGAAGTCATAGATGGAACCGATGGGTCTTACCAGCATCACGTCCTCGGGTGCGGCGCCGGAGGGCTCGTCGTTGAACGAGCCGCCGAGGCGGGTGATGGTCAAGTTGGTATCGGCGCTGAGGGCACCGGCGGGCACCTCGATCCTAACTGGGCCGTATTCGACCACCCCGCCCTGCGAAGAGATAACGGCGCTCACCACCTCTTCTGCGGGCACATCGATGACCGTGGGAGCGAGCATGGGCCACTCAAGCGGGTCGACCTCGGCAACGGTGGTAAGGGTGGTCTCGCCACCTGCATCCTCCGTGGTCTCTACGGGCGGGGCGCCGGTAGTGGTCGCGGTGCTATCGGGGGAAGATCCATCGCACGCGGCAAGTCCTATGCCCAGACCAATCAGCAGTACGAGCAGGGTGAGGATGGACAGTACTGGCAATGCGGGGCAACCGCGACCTACTACCCGACGGGCCGCCGTGGACATCCCAGACTTGCTCATGGGTTCCTCCCTCCACCTCGTCGCTACAGACACGGCTGCTGCGAAGGGTCGCGAGACCATCGGGGCAGTCTCACGAAGCGGCTCCAGAATAGCGGACCGGCCAGGGTGGCGCAATGAGACGCGGCGGAAGAGAACGAACAGGCGAAGCGGCCCATTCGCTCACTCGCCGATGGCTGCCCTCACGCCGTGCACGGAGGTGATGCTCCCCTCAAAGTGCCCGTCGCTGAACTTGCCGGCCAGTGTGCAGGTCTGGAATGATGCGGTAGCGAAGTCGGCAAGGATGCTCTCCTCGGCGCTCCGGTCCCAGTCACCTCCGGCTCCACACTCAGTACCTTCGATGGAGACGATCTCCAACTCCACCGCTTCCAGTGTGAGAGAGAGGGGATCTGCCACTTGACCCTGGCCGTGGTACAGCACGTGGATGGTGGCGATACAGAGTACGCCTCGGGTGCTTGAATGGCGTTTGGCCCATCGCTGCACGTACTCCACAGTAGCGGCGATACCCTGGTCGGTGACTTCGAGCTCGACCGTGCTCTCAGGGATCTCCCAGATCGGGACATCCGGCGTAGTGATCGTGTAGACTTCACCAACGTATAGTCCGTCCTGGATGCCGTCGCGGTCGGGACCTGCCTCCACCTCGATCCGCACGGTGCCTACGGCTTGTGCCTCGCCGTCGCTGACCGTGTAGGGGAAGGTGTCTGTCGCCCCGGCGAAGCCGTCATCGGGGGTGTAGGTGAGGAAGGGTGGGGCTCCCTCAGCCACGCCGTTAGCCGGTTGTTCGTAGGTGTAGGTAAGGTCGTCTCCGTCGGCGTCGGTCCCCTTGAGCGTGATGGGGATGGGAGTCTCGGGGGTGGTGGACGTGATGATGTCTTCTGCCGCCGGAGGGGTGTTCGCTGTCTGAGGCTGTGTAGTAGTGGTGCCGGGATCACCTCCCGCAAGCGCGACCTCGATGTGTTTCGGGTCGTAGTCGGCGGGGGCAGAGGGATCGACCACAGGGCTGCGCGGCCCGCCAGAAAGCATGACCGGCTGATGAGCGGGCCGAAGGACGCCTCCGGAGGGGTGGGTGGGTTTCCAATGCACGTGGATGAAGTCGTCCGGCCATGTAGGCTCGCACTCGCCGAGCAGTACCGCCTCCAGGATCTGCTCCGCGCTGTAGCCGTCAGTGACCAACCAGATCAGCGTCTCAGTGGTCTTCTGCTGGTTCCACGCCGCTTCGCGTTTGAGCTGCTTTTCTTGGGCTTTGCGCTTCGCCTCCGCCTCCAAGGCCTGTTGCGTCTTCAACGCTTCCCTCTCCTCTAGCTCACGCATCCTTTCTGCGTGATCTTCGAAGACCCCCAAGAGCTCGAGCAGCGTGCGCCGGTTCTCGAACACCCGTGCGTTCTTCGCCCAGTATTCGGGGAAGGTGGTCTCATCCGCGAGCACGAGTTTGGAGAGACAGGCGAGGAGGATGGGCTCCGCTTGGAGCCCCGTTCTTGCTTCACCCCCATCGCTGTTGGCATCAGCGGTGATCTCGATGAACCCCTCGGCCGGACGGGCTGGGGCCAGCACCGACCCATCGACGGCCAGTATGCGGCCGTCGGCGCCCACACGATCGTTCAAGGCCCCGGTCAGCATCTGATAGGCGTCGTAGCCCCGGTCGAGGGCAAGAAGGACCGCGCACGAGGCGGCCACATCTCCGGAGAGCTGCGTGATGAGGCGTTCGCCGGTGTCGATCACGAGCCGGTCGAACTCCGCCATATCCATTTTCGCCGCGGCGATCTGATCGATGACCGACCCGGCATCTGTCGACGCCGTTTCGTCCTCCCCGCAGCCGCCGAGAGCGAGCAGACCGACAAGAAGGAGGACGGCTGCCGGCAGGAAGTGGGGACCGAAACAGGAACCATGTTTCAGTGAAGCCATCATCCTCACCCCCCAATGTGAGCATCCGCGGGTTCGCGAGATGGCGCCAATCTAGCACAAGGCTTTCGATGCTCATAGTGGCGATCTTGGAACTCTGGCACGCTTCCCGCCCGCCACGTGTGACGAGATCCAGGAGATGGAGCCGGCGTGACTTCTCGCGACGGTATTAACACTTGGAGCCATATGTGTTAAGAAGGTTTCCGGCTATTAACGCTCGCGAGGGCAAGGGAGCCTCAGATGCAGAGCGGGATGACGGGACGATTCGAGAGCACTGCCGTAGCGGGCGAGCGCGTCGAGGCCTTCGTCCCGGCGCCGTTGCCTCCGCAGCCCCCGGTCGAGATGCACCATGAACGTCAGCGACTCCTCGAGAACGCCCTCCTAGCCTGCGGGCGGCTGCACGCCATCACGTCGCTACTACCCGATCCTGACCTGTTCCTGTATGCGTATGTGCGCCGCGAGGCCGTGCTCTCCAGCCAGATCGAAGGCACGCAGTCATCGCTGTCGGACCTACTACTCTTCGAACTCGAGGAGGC
>JAFGIH010000681.1 GCA_016929985.1 Thermoleophilia bacterium
AGAGCGGCTCACTCGTAATGAGCAGGTCTGGGGTTCGATTCCCCACGCCGGCTTTCTTCGCTCCCGGGCCTACATGGTCTCCAGGGCTTCCGAGGGGTAGAGGGCGATGATGTCGGCGGGAAGCCGGGTTCGTTGCTCGCTATCGAGCGTGATCAGTATCGCGTCGAAATGGCGCGCGGTGGCGGCGTACACGGAATCAGCGCCCCTCAGGCCGGTGGCTGCGGCGATCTCGACGGCTGCATCGCCCATTCGGTCGTCCAAGTCCTGGAATATGATTCCAGGCAGTCCGGCAAACGACTCCTCCAGAGCCTTGGCCTTGTCTTGGTCTCCGGTCGATCTCCGGACCGCGGCCACGATCTCCGGGCGTACTAGGGTGGGTACGACAATCACAGTCTGGTTGCGACGCAGCGCATCGAGGAGGCGACGGCTGTCTTTCGAGCTGGCCTCAGCCGGGCTGAACGCACTCACGACGACACTCGCATCAAGGGTGACCCGGTCGTGCATGCCTGTCTACCGCCTCATCTCCTGCAGGATCTCCACGGCTGTGAGGGGGCTCTTCCAAGCTTGTCTCACCCGCTCACCGGCGGCGACGAATGCATCCCACGCCTCGTCCTTGCTCTTGGGCTTCGTCGCTTCTCGGGGAGAATAGGGGATGATGATGGCCATAGGCTTGTTCCGGCTGGTGATCACGTATCTCGTCTCATTCTCTTCTACGTCGCGCAGGACTTCGGACGCATGAGTTTTCAAGTGGCGAAGACCGATGCTGGGCATAGCGGGCTCCTCGAGAGCATGTAGTGCGATAGGTGACCTCATTATACCTCCTCGTTTGTCTTCGCGACCATTGTGGAACGTCCCGCGTTGCGCGGACATCGGTCTTTGGGTGGAGGTTGGCGGCAATGGTTACGGACTCAGCAGATCGGGGGATGAGAACGCGCACGTGGTTGTGTGGGCGTTTACGCTTGACCACCTCCCGGGTATAGTGCGCCACAGGCGGTTAGTTAGCGTTAGTTAACTCAAGGTGGAAGTGATCGCACAAACTGCTCGACAGATCCAGATCATTGAGGAGTCCCTTGCTCTTATCGCCGAACAGGGGATGGAAGGGCTCACCTATCGGAACCTCTCGGAGCGTTTCGGCATGAGCATCCCCGCCTTCTACCGCCACTTTGCCAGCAAGGCCGAAGTACTCCTGGGCATCATCGACTACCTGAACGTCATCAGTCTGGACGTATATGAGACCGCCCAAGAGACCGGTTCCGATCCGCTGGATAGGCTGAGACTCGTTCTCATGGGGTACGCCAAGCAGTTCTCCGACAACGGCGCTCTCGCTGCCTTGCTCTTTCCTGACGCGATCGGGGGCGACAAACGTGAGCTGCACGAGAGCGTCCTTGAACACATGGGCGAGAACCGCACGCGGCTGACGGGGCTGCTCGCGGACGGGATCGACGCCGGCCTTGTGCGGGCCGATGTTTCGGCTGAGCGCTGGGCGTTCGTGGTCATGGGTTCACTCCGGCTCGAGGTCACCCAGTGGCGCCTGGACGGGAGGAGAACCGATCTGGTGAAGCGCGTGGCATCGCTCTGGAACGACCTGGAGAAGATCCTCAGACCGCCTCTGGGGACTGCGGACAAACAGCCCTGAAGCTGGCCCCTAGCGACAAAAGGAGCATACCTTGCCAGAAAACATGTGGGTCGGCGCGGTCACTGCGACATTGAGTTCAAGTTGACGGCAAGTTGGATATAGAGAATCCGAGTCAGGACAACTCGCGCGCTGAGCGCTAGGTGAAAGAATGAACGTACTACAGGAGGAGAAGGCCATGTTCTGTTTCCAGTGCCAGGAGACCGCCAAGAACACCGGATGTACGGTCAGAGGTGTTTGCGGCAAACCGGAGGAGACCGCCAACCTCCAGGACCTCTTGATCTTCGTGCTCAAGGGGATGGCGGTGTATGAGGAAAAGCTGAAGGAGTTGGGTGCAACAGAGCGGTCACATGACGACTTCATCAGCCAGGGGCTCTTCGCCACTATCACCAACGCCAACTGGGACGACGCGCGCTTCACCGGATTGATCCAGGAAGGGCTGCGGCGCAAGGCCGAACTGGGTGCGGCGTTCCTGGCCGCGTACAAAGAGAAGAACGGCCGGGAGTTCGACGGCGATCTTCCCGAAGCGGCCACCTGGTCTGCCCAGCCCTCCGAGTTCGCGGCCAAGGCGGCGGAGGTCGGAGTGCTGTCCACCGAGAACGAAGACGTCCGCTCGCTTCGCGAACTGCTCGTGATCGGTGTCAAGGGCATCGCTGCGTATAACGACCACGCGGCTGTGTTGGGCTTCCGCAACCCTGATGTCGATGACTTCATCGTAGAGGCTCTCGCTTCCACCACTAAAGACCTCTCCGTAGACGAGATGGTCGGTCTGGTGCTCAAGGCGGGAGAGAAAGCCGTGGCGGTCATGGCCCTGCTGGACGAGGCCAATACCACCACCTACGGCCATCCCGAGCTGACCGAGGTCAACATCGGCGTACGGAGCAACCCCGGTATCCTCATCAGCGGCCATGACCTCAAAGACATGGACGAACTCCTCAAGCAGACCGAGGGCACCGGCGTAGACGTCTACACCCACGGCGAGATGCTTCCGGCCAACTACTACCCGGCCTTCAAGAAGTACGACCACTTCGTCGGCAACTATGGCGGGTCCTGGTGGCATCAGAACGAGGAGTTCGAGGCCTTCAACGGACCGATCCTTCTTACCACCAACTGTCTGGTGCCACTCAAGAAGGACAACACCTACCTTGGCCGCCTCTATACCACCGGCGTGGTGGGCTATGAGGGAGCCACGCACATCCCCGATCGCGCCGATGGCGGGGCCAAAGACTTCTCCGCCGTCATCGCTCAGGCCAAGAGCTGCCCGGCGCCCACCGAGCTCGAGACGGGCACCATCGTGGGCGGCTTCGCACACAACCAGGTCTTGGCTTTGGCCGACAAGGTGGTCGACGCTGTCAAGTCGGGCGCGGTCAAGCGCTTCGTGGTCATGGCCGGCTGCGACGGCCGCCAGAAGTCACGCGGCTACTTCACCGAGGTGGCCGAGCAGCTGCCGGCCGACACCATCATCCTCACTGCCGGCTGCGCCAAGTACCGCTACAACAAGCTGCCGCTCGGCGACATCGGTGGTATCCCCCGGGTGCTCGACGCCGGTCAGTGCAACGACTCCTATTCCCTGGCGGTCATAGCGCTCACGCTGAAAGATGTGTTCGGGCTCGCCGACATCAACGACCTACCCATCTCCTACGACATCGCCTGGTACGAGCAAAAGGCGGTCGCGGTCCTGCTGGCGCTGCTGCATCTGGGAGTCAAGGGAATCCGCCTCGGCCCCACGCTGCCCGGGTTCCTCTCCGCCAATGTGGCCAAGGTGTTGGTGGAGAACTTCGATCTCAAGCCAATCGGCACGGTCGCCGACGACGTCGCCGCCATGATGGCCGGCAAGTAGGAAGGTTCGTATGAACAAGAGAAAGATCCGAGATGGCGTTCACTGGCTTGGGGCGGTGGATTGGGAGCGGCGTCTCTTCGATTCGCTCGTCCCGCTCCCGGACGGTACCTCCTACAACGCCTATCTTGTGGAAGGCGCCGAGAAGGTGGCTCTGCTCGATACGGTCGATCCGCCGATGGTGGGCACCCTCCTCGATCAACTCGCGGACGTGCCCCGGATCGACTACGTCGTCTCCCATCACGCCGAACAGGACCACTCCGGCTCCATCGGCCCGGTGCTGGAGAGATACCCCGATGCCAAGGTAATCACTACGCCCAGGGGCAAGGACATGCTGATCGATGCCCTTGCCATCCCCGAAGAAGTGTTTGTCACGGTGGCGGACGGCGAGCAGTTGTCGCTCGGAGGCAAGACGCTTACGTTCGTCCACGCCCCCTGGGTCCACTGGCCGGAGACCATGGTCACTTATCTGCAAGAAGACCGCATCCTCTTCAGTTGTGACTTCTTCGGGTCGCACATCGCCACCTCCGACCTGTACGTCATCGATGAGTGCAGGGTGGAAGAAGCGGCCAAGCGCTATTTCGCCGAGATCATGGCGCCCTTCCG
>JAFGIH010000682.1 GCA_016929985.1 Thermoleophilia bacterium
CCCAGTCTTTCTGCCGGTTGGCGGCGTTGACCACGAGCAGGAACTCGTCTTCGTAGAAGCGGTAGAGGTAGGCGTCGTCGACGGCGCCGCCGGTCTCGGTGGTGATGAAAGTGTACTGCGCCTGGTACAGGTCCAGGGCCGCGGCATTGTTGCTGAGCACTCGCTGAAGAAACGCCAGCGCCCCGGCGCCGCTGATGATGAAGCGCCCCATGTGCGACACGTCGAACAGACCCGCGTGACCTCGGGTGGCCAGATGCTCCTCCACCGTGCCGGTGGGGTAGGTGAGGGGCATGTCCCAGCCCGCGAAGTCGACCATCTTCCCGCCCAGGGCGACGTGGCGGGCGTGGAGGGGGGTTTGGAATAGTCCGCTGTCGGTGGCCACCGGTTTTTTCTCCTTCGCTTTGCAGAGCGGTCCGTCTAGGTGTGTGCGGGAAAAGACTACCAGACAGGCGGCTGCCGCGGTGCCGGGATGCTGACGCAACCCTTCGGGTTGCGGGACGCAACGCCTCCGGGTTGCCGACGCAACGCCTCTGTCGCATACTAGAACAGTCGTACAGCCGGCCGGAACCGTCTGTGTGGTGAGTAGGGGATCGAAGCGGTCAGGAGGTCGGGACCATGTCGATAGAGAGTCGTAGCAGGGTGCGGCGCTGGATGCTGGCTGTTGCCGCGGCTCTGATTCTGGGTTTCGCGGTGCTGGGGATCATCTGGATCGTGCCCTTCGCGAGCGGGGTCGCACTTGCCGATGACGGTGTTTCTAGTCAGACCGGCGGGCAGAAGGTGGCAGTCTTCGAGGACGTGACCATCGGTCCCGACCAGACGTGGAACAACGTGGTGGTGGTCGGTGGAGACGTGGTGGTCGAGGGAGCGGTCGCCGAGTCGGTGGTAGTGGTGGGTGGCGATGTCACCCTACGCTCGGGCGCTCGGGTCGGCTACGACCGGTGGGACGACGGGGATGATGCGGCCATCGTGTCGGTTTTCGGCGACGTGTTGGTGGAGTCGGGGGCAGCTGTGTCGGGCCGGGTGGTGGATGTGGCCGGAGGGGCCGGTGAGGCTCTCACCACGGCTTTCGTCGATCCTGTCGCCAAGCCCTGGAAATGGACCTCCATCGTGAGTTGGATCGTCTCGACCATCTTTGCGGTCGTCGCCGCGGTCATAGTGGTAGCCATCGCACCCCAGAAGGTCGCCGCCGTGCGCGACCGAGCCCGGCACCACTTCTTCTCGTCACTGGGGTGGGGCGCTTTGGGACTGATCATCGGCGTGCCGCTGGTCACCATCCTGCTGATAATCACGGTGATCGGGCTCCTGGTGGTGATCCCCTGGCTTGCCATCGTGGTGCCGATCGTCTTGCTGTTCGGCTATGTGGCGGTCGCCGCGATGCTGGGCCGGCTCATCCTGGGGGAGCGAGAAGACCGGCGCAGTCAGATCATGGTGGCGGCCGTCTTGGGAGTGGTCATATTCAGCGTGATCCGCTGGATACCCTATGCAGGCGCCATCATCCTGGCTGTCGTGGTGTTTGTGGGTCTGGGAGCGGTCATAACGGGCATCTGGGCAGGCAACCGGAGGCCGCCGAAGGAGGAGCCGGCAGTCCCGATTCAGACGGGCTCCTTGGAGTGGCAGCAAACGCCGCCGCCTGCGCAAGGCCCATCAGACTGGCAGCGGCCCGCGGGGGGCGAGCCGCCCCTGCTCGGCGGCCCCGGCGGCCAGGAGCCACCGGCTGACTAGCCCGGCCTCATCTCCAGCTCGACCTCGCTGACGATCGGTATGTCGAACTCGCCCACCAGTGGGATCGACGGTTTGAGGAACACCCAGGCCTGGTCGCCGGGGGCGAGGGGGGGCGGACGGTGAAGGGGGCGCCGGTCATGCGTCTCAGTCTACGCTCTGGGCCGGAGCCAAGCTCGGATGCGCTAGGCGCCTCCCAGCTTCTTGAGGAGGTTGTAGAGCATCTGGGCGACCTCGCCTCGGGTCGCGTCTACTCGCGTATCCCATCCTGACAATCCGCCCCAGGTGCCACCCACCAGGCCGTCGGTCAAGCTGTTGTACTCAGCGATCCTGATACGCTCCCCGTGCTCGGGGTCGATGTAGCTCAGCACGCCTTGCCAGTTGCTGGGCGGCGTCTCCAACACCGAGGAGCCTGCGCGCACGATCATGGTGATGACCTGTTGCCGGGTGATGTTGCCCAGCGGCCGGAACGTGCCGTCGGGGTATCCGAACGTGAGCCCGGTGCGGGTAGCCCTGGCCACATGGTGGTAGGCGTAGAGCTGGCCCTCAACGCGCTCGATCTGTCCCGCGTCGACGAAATTGCACGTGTCACGCAACGTAGGCGTGTAGATTTGGGGGTTCCACTGCGCCATGGTGAGAAGGATCAGCTTGGCGAACTGCTGGCGTGTCACCAGGTCGGCGAGACCGAAGTACCCGTTCTCGTATCCCTCGATGATCTGCTTCTCGGCCATGACGGTGATGGCCTGCGTGTAGGGATCGTCTCCACCCACGTCGACGAACACGGGGCCGTTCGCCTCCCGCATGGCGTAGTAGAGGCTCGTGCCTCCGTACCACGCAGCGCCGCCCGCGGCGCATTCAGGCGCCTTGACGTTCAGCCCCGAGCTGAAGGTGCCCTTGGCCTCGTTGACGTAGTCGATCGCCCCGATGCCGGCCGGTTCCATCTGTTCCCAGGC
>JAFGIH010000683.1 GCA_016929985.1 Thermoleophilia bacterium
CGCGGGGCCCCTGGCTGTAAGGCGCTGGGCCCCGCGGGCCCGCACTAAGTGAGGGCGAGTATCTCCCTGCGCGCCTGCGGGTACTCACGTAGCAGCGCCTCGCGGGCTGCCAGCTCGAAGTCGTCGTAGGTGAAGCCCGGCGTCACCACGCAGCTCACCAGCGTCCACTGCAGCTCGGGGGCGGAGCGCCGATCGGCCGTCCAGCGGCGCTCGGGCGCGCGGCCTGTCCCCCAGTCTGCCTGCTCTTCGCTGAGCACGCGGACTCCCAGCCACGTCTGCGCCGGGACAAGGGTCTGAGGCGTGTCGACGCCCAGCATCTGGGGAGCGACCTTGCCGTCTTGCAGCAGCACCATCTCCGCGGGGGCGCCGGCGTGATAGAGCCACAGCTCGTCCGAGCGCAGCCGGTGAAACCGGCTGGGTTGGTCGACCGTGATCAGATACACGATGGCGGTCGAGAGCGGCCGGGGACCGGCCTCGGTCTGTACCTCTAGCGGGGAGCGATACAGCTCCCGGTAGTACCCGCCCTCGGTGTGCGGCTGCAGGCCCAAGCGTTCCACCACTTCGAGCGCGACCAACTCGTGCAGGCCCCGTTCAGCGTCTCCCGGATGTTGCTGTTCAGGTGTCATGACTGCTCCATCTCCACGGGATTCCTCAGGTAGCCCACTCCGTCGATCTCCACCTCTACCTCATCCCCGGGATGGAGCTCTCCTACACCTGACGGCGTGCCCAGCATGATCATGTCCCCGCGGTTCAGGGTCATGGCCTGGCTGACGATCGCGATGATCTCGAAGGGATCGCGGATCATGTCCAGGAGTTGGGCTTCCTGGCGGACCTCGCCGTTCACCTTGGTGCGGAGCCATGCTTCGGGTTTGGGACGCTCGGTCTCGAGGAAGGGGCCGGCCACGGCGAAGGTGTCGTAGCCCTTGGCCCGCCACCACTGCTTGTCCTCGGCCTGCTGGGCCCGCTCGGTGACGTCGTTGGCGCAGGTCCAGCCCAGCACGGCCTTGCGGGCCTCCTCCGGGGTGACACGGCGGATGTCGCGCGAGATGACCACGGCCAGCTCGCCCTCGTATTCCACGCGGGTGGCGTCGAACGGGTAGAGGATGGCGTCGCGGTGACCGATCAGGCCGGAAGGCGGTTTGAAGAACAGCAGGGGGTGCGGCACCTGCTGGAGCCTGTTCTCGTCGAGGGCCACCTTGGGGGAGCGGGTGACCATCTCGCGGATGTGCTCCCTGAAGTTGTAGCCCACTCCCAGGATCTTGCCGGGGGCCGCGGGAGGCAGCAGCCTCACCTCGTCCTCGTTGACCTCCGTGCCGGCCAGCGCAGAAGGCGCCTCGATGAGAAACCCCTTGCAGGTGACGGTGGCCTCGCAGACCTCACCCTGGTATTCGATCCTGGCCAGCTTCATCACGCCTCCTTGTGCAGTAGTCCGTAGGAGATGGAGTCCACGAGCGCCTGCCAGGAGGCCTCCACCACGTTGACCCCCACCCCCACGCTACCCCAGTTGTCGCGGCCATCGGACGAGTCGATGAGCACCCGGGTGACGGCTGCGGTGCCCCTGTCTTCGTCCAAGATGCGGACGCTGTAGTTGACCAGATGGATGTCGTGCACCTCGGGGAAGCGCCGTTCGATGGCCTGGCGCAGCGCCTTGTCCAGGGCGTTGACCGGGCCGTTCCCCTCAGCCGTCTCCACGAAGCGCTCGTTGCCCACATGCACCTTGATAGTGGCTTCGCTGACGGTCTCGCCGTCCTCGCGCTTCTCTACGATGATGCGGAAGGTCTCCAGGTGGAAGAGCTCCGTCTTCAGCCCCAGCTCGGCCCGCAGCAACAGTTCGAACGAGGCGTCGGCCGCCTCGTAGTGATAGCCCTCGTACTCCTTGTCTTTGATGCGCTTGAGGAGGCGGTCGGCCAGCTCCCGCTCCTCCTCCACCGGGTAACCGAGCTCCCGCACGCGCTGCGTGATGGTGGCCCGGCCTGAGAGCTCCGACACCAGTACGTGCGGCACGTTGCCCACTAAGGCGGGGTCGACATGCTCGAAGGTGCGCGGATCGCGCTCCACGGCGGCGATGTGCATGCCACCCTTGTGGGCGAAGGCGTTGTGACCCACGTAGGGCTGGTGCGGGTCAGGAGAGACGTTGCACAGTTCGGCTACGAAACGAGCCGTGTCGGTGAGCTTGACCAGATCGCGTTCGGACACGCAGTCTATGCCCATCTTCAGCTTCAGTCCGGGGATGATGGCACAGAGATCGGCGTTGCCACAGCGTTCGCCGTAGCCGTTGATGGTGCCCTGCACCACGTCGGCGCCCCGCTCCACCGCCACCAGCGAATTGGCCACGCCGCAGCCGGCGTCGTTGTGGGCATGGATGCCCACCCGGCACTGCTGCCCCAGCAGGCCGGCCACGACACCCACCACCTCGGCCACCTGCGTGGGCAGGGCGGCCCCGTTCGTGTCACAAAGGCAGACGGCCTCAGCCCCAGCCTCAGCGGCCGCCCGCAGGCACGCGAGCGCGTAGTCGGGGTGTGCGGCGTAGGCGTCGAAGAAGTGCTCAGCGTCGTAGAAGACGCGCTTGCCCTGCTCGCGCAGGAAGCCCACCGTCTCCGAGATCATGCGCAGGTTCTCGTCGCGGTCAACGCGCAGCACCTTCTGCACGTGAAGGTCCCAGGTCTTGCCCACTACGGCCATCACGGGCGCCCAACAGTCGACCAGAGTCCGCAACTGCGGGTCGTAGGAGGCCTTCACGCCGCGGCCCCGGGTCATGCCGAAGGCCGCCATGACCGCACCGCCCAGCGGCTCCCGCTCCAGTTTGCGGAAGAACTCCTCGTCCTTGGGGTTCGACCCCGGGAAGCCTCCCTCGATGATGTGCACACCCAGGTCGGCCACGCGCACCGCGATGCGCACCTTCTCGTCCACCGACACGCTCAGGCCCTCACGCTGCATGCCGTCGCGCAGCGTGGTGTCGTAGAGCATGAGGGGACGTGCGACCTCCACCCCGCGCCCTACTTGTTCACCGGCGTGCCGGTGTTCTGAGCGTATTCGTGGAAGCGGGCGATGATGTCGCGAGTCATCGGCCCGGGTGCGCCCGTGCCGATGGCCCTTTGATCCACCTCGACGACCGGTCCCACCTCAGCGGCGGTGCCGGTGAGAAACGCCTCGTCGGCGTTGTAGACGTCGTAGAGGGTGTAGAAGCCCTCCTCCACCTCCATGCCCATGCCGGCCGCCAGCCGCATGATCACGCCCCGGGTGATGCCGCCCAACGCGCCCAGAGCCGGGCTGGGCGTCATGAGCCTGCGCCCTTTGATGAGGAAGAAGTTGTCGGCCGTACACTCGCACACGAAGCCCGCGCTGGTGAGGAAGAGCCCCTCGTTCACCTCTGCGCCCCGCAGCTCCAGGGCCCCCATGATGTTGTTCAGGTAGTTGAGGCTCTTCACTGCCGGGTTGAACGTCTGCGGGTCGTTGCGCCGCGTCGCGAGGGTCTTGACTTTGAAGCCCTTCTCGTAGACCTCGGGCGGATAGAGCGTGATCTCGCCGGCGATGCAGAAGACCGTCGCCTTGGGGCACTTGCTGGGGTTGAGCCCCAGATCGCCGATGCCGCGGGTCACCACCAGTCGGATGTAGCCGTTCATGACGTCGTTGCGGCGGATGGTCTCCATCATGGCCTCGACCAGCTCGTCACGCGGGATGGGGATCTCCAAGGCGATAGCGTGCGCCGAGGCATACAGCCGATCGATATGCGCGTCGCACTCGAATACCCGGCCGTTGTAGGTGCGGATACCCTCGAACACGCCGTCCCCGTACAAGAGACCGTGATCGAAGACGCTCACCTTGGCGTCCTCTTTGCTGTAGAACCCGCCGTCGACGTAGATCTGCATGAGAGCCTCCCTGGAGCCCTGCCGGGGCTCTGACCATTGGATAGGGGGAGTATACAAAATCTGGCTCCGCTCTAGAGCAGTGCGCCTACCCGGAAGACGACGATGCCCAGCACGAACGCGACTACGAGCATCAAGCCCACGCTGGCTCCCGTCCAACCCCAAGAGCGCGATTCTTGCCTTATGGCGGCGATCGTGGCTACGCACGGGATGAAGGTCATCTGCACTACCAAGAAAGCGGCGGCCGCGGCAGGGGTGAGAACAACCGCGACCTTGGCCGCCAAGTCGGTGCCGGTCGCGCTGATGGCCCCTGCAGCACCAGTCCCGAACAGAACGCCCAAGGTGGCCACGCTGTTCTCCTTCGCCACGAAGCCCGAAAGCAGGGCCATGATCAGTCGCCAGTCCCCCAGGCCCATGAGCCCTCCGAGCGGCTCCAGGAAACGCCCGACCGTTCCCAACACGCTTTCGTCAGGATCCGTCCCCGGGTAGGTGGAGAGCGCCCACACCACAGCCGAGACTACCACGATCAATGTCCCTGCCTTCTTCACGAACGCCCACGTGTTCCGCCACACGTACAGCCCAACAGTGCGAGCGTTGGGCGCGTGGTAGAG
>JAFGIH010000684.1 GCA_016929985.1 Thermoleophilia bacterium
GCGATCTCGGCATCCGCTACAACGCCCCCACCATCTACGATTTCGTCGGCCGCGACACGTTCGTGGCCAGGCTGCGCGACCTGTACCCCGCGGTGGATGAGTCCGCGGCGGGCGCCCCGGCGGACGGCGCCCCGGCCGGCGGCCGGGCGTTCGACCCCGACCAGCACATCGACTACCTCTCCAAGAACGTCGGCCACGTGCCCACGAACGACCTCGGCCTGAACGCCGACATCGTGCTCGCCGAGGCGGCGGCCGCCATCGCCGTCGAGCGTCACGCCGGCACGGCGAGGCAGGAGTTCTCGGTGGTGGGTGAGATACTGGTGCAGCACGGCAAGAACCTACTGGAGGTCGAGAACCTCGTGGGCACCGGCGGGATCTTCAGGTACGGGCTGCATCCGGAGAGGGTGTTGCGGGCCGCATTGTTCAGCGCCGACAAGCCCTGGAGCCTGAAGCCCAAGGCCCCCAGAGCGTTCATCGATCGCACCTACATGCTGTACGGCATCGGCCTGCTGGCCGACCACTTCCCCGCGCAGGCCCTCCGCATCGCCAAGAAGTGCCTGACTGAAACCCGACTCGACGGCTGACCAGGCCTTGCAGACCGGGGGCGCAGACGTCGTGACCAAGCAGAAGCTGTGGACCAGGGGCTTCGCGCTCATCACGCTCCTGAACTTCCTGCTCGCCATGAACTTCCTGCTGCTGCTGGCAGTCCTCACCAAGTTCGCCACCGAGCGCATGGGCGCCTCCACCGCGCTGGCCGGCTTCGCGGCGGGCATCTTCATCATCGGCGCTGTGTTCTCCCGGCCCGTCTGCGGCAAGTGGATCCACCACATGGGCCAGACGAAGCTGCTCTACGTGGGAATGGTGCTGAGCCTGGGCCTGACGTTGGCGTACTTCGTGGCCGACAGTATCGCCATCCTGCTCGTCATCCGCTTCTTCCACGGCATGGCGTTCGGCGCCGCCCATGTGGCCGCCGGCACCATCGTGGCCGGCGTCATCCCGCAAGAACGCTACGGCGAGGGCATCGGTTACTACACGCTCAGTCAGATCTTGGGGAATGCGCTCGCGCCTTTCGTCGCCCTGCTCCTCATCCACCACACCGACTTCGAGACGGTCATCACCGCTGCCGCGGTCGCTGTGGGGATAGGCCTGGCCATCATCCCGTTCGTGTCGGTGAAGGATATGGAGTTGACCGCCGAACAGGTGCAGGAGACGAGGGGCTTCAAGCTGCGGAGCTTCATCGAGCCCGGCGCGGTGCCCATCGCGCTGGTCACCATGGTGCTCTACCTCTGCTTCACGAGCATCCTCTCGTTTCTCGCGCTGTACTCCGAGGAGATCGGGTTGATAGACGCGGCCAGCGTCTTCTTTCTGATCTATGCCACCGTCGTCTTCGTCGCCCGCCCGTTCGTGGGACGGCGGTTCGACACCAAGGGCGAGAACTCGGTCATGTACCCCGCCATCGTCATCTTCGCGGCAGGAATGGCCCTCTTCAGCCAGGCTCGCCAGGGCTACGTGTTGCTCCTGGCCGCGGTGATCATAGGTATCGGCTTCGGCGCCATCCAGGCCACCGGCCAGACCATCGCCGTCAAGATCACCCCTCCACACCGAGTGGGCTTGGCCACCTCCACGTTCTTCCTGTTCGCCGACATCGGGGTGGGTCTCAGTCCCTTCTTATGCGGGCTGGCCATCCCCTCTCTCGGCTATAGGGGCACCTATCTGGCCGTGGCGGCCGCCGTCGCGGCGAGCCTGCTGCTCTACTACGCGCTCTACGGAAGACGGGTGGGCGATCGCGTGGCCGCGTCTATGAAGATGAGGGCTCCGTGACCGCGGGCTCCGCGACCGGGCAGAAGCTCTGGACCAGGGGCTTCCTGGTCATCACCCTCGAGAACTT
Organism: Thermoleophilia bacterium; assembly: GCA_016929985.1. Next base: position 1,889 of record JAFGIH010000684.1, read on the forward strand.
CCTGATCGCCGTGAACTTCTGGCTGCTGATGACGGTGGTCTCGAAATTCGCCACCGACCGATTCGGCGTGTCCACCGCGCTGGCCGGCCTTGCGGTGGGCATCTTCATCATCGGCGCGGTCATAGGTCGCTCGCTCTGCGGCAAATGGATCCACCGCATAGGGCAGACGCGGACCATCTACGTGGGGGTCGTCGTGACTCTGGCCCTCACCCTGGTGTACCTCGCGGCGGGCAACACCCTCCTCCTCCTGCTGGTCCGCTTTCTGCATGGCGTGGCCTTCGGCGCCGCTCACGTGGCGGCCGGAACGATCGTGGCCAGCGTAATGCCCAAGGAACGGTACGGCGAGGGCATCGGCTACTTCACGCTGGGCCAGACGGTGGCGACCGGCATAGGTCCCTTCATCGGCATGCTTCTGATCCACCACGGCAGTTTCGATTCCGTCATCATCGCCTCCGCGGTGGCGTCGGCGCTCGGCCTTGCGCTCTTGCCGTTCCTGACCGTAAAGGATGTAGAGTTGACGGCCGAACAGACTGAAGAGACCAAGGGGTTCAGGATCCGCAGCTACATCGAGCCCAACGCCGTCCCCGTCGCGCTGATAGCCATGGTGGTCTATCTCTGCTATTCGAGCGTCATCTCATTCCTCGCTCTGTATGCCGAGGATATCCGGTTGGTGAGCGCCGCCGGCGTCTTCTTCGTAGTGTTCGCCGCGGCCGTGCTCGTCACCAGACCGCTCGTGGGACGGCGCTTCGACGTCAAAGGAGAGAACTCGGTGATGTACCCGGCCATCCCCGTCTACGCGCTCGGCTTGGTGATCGTCAGTCAGGCGCGCCACGGCGCTGTGTTGCTGCTGGCCGCGGCCGTCATGGGCTTGGGCTTCGGAGCCCTGCAGGCCGCCGGCCAGGCCACCGCCATCAAGGTCACCGCCCCACACCGCCTGGGGCTGGCCACCTCCACGTACTACACGTTCGCCGACGTCGGTGCGGGAGTCGGTCCGCTGCTCTGCGGGCTCCTCATCCCCCTCACCGGCTACCGGGGCATGTACATCGTCGTCGCCGCCGTAGCTGCCGGCTGCCTGGTGTTGTACTACGCCCTGTACGGGAGACACGCAGACCACGGAACGGCCACACCATGACCAACGACCGACCCAGAGACCCCGGAGGAGTGCCGATGCACCGATATCGATGGATCGTGCTCCTCGCAGCCTTTCTTGGAGTGCTCGGCACGATCGGCTTCGGGCGCTTCGGCTATAGCGCCATCTTGCCCTCTATGCAGGAAGATCTGGGCATCACCAGCGCCGCCGCGGGCGCGCTTGCCTCGTGGAATCTGGGCGGATACACCATCATGGCCGCGGTGGGCGGGTTCCTGGCCGCGCGGTTGGGAGCCCGCAAGGTGGCGACCGCCGGCATCGTGATCACTGCCGCCGGCATGCTGCTCACCGGTCTCTCGAACGGCATGGTGACGGCCTCGGCAGCACGGCTCCTCACCGGCTTGGGCAGTGGGATGGTGCTGGTGCCCCTTATCACCCTGATGGCGGCCTGGTTCCACAGCCGCCAACTCGGCCTCGCCTCGAGCATGGTGAGCAGTGGAGCGGCCTTGGCCCTCATCATTGCCGGCCTTGCCGTGCCCCCCATCATCAGCAGCGGCGGTAACGACGGCTGGCGCCTGGCCTGGTACTTCTTCGCAGGAACGGCCGTCTGCATCGGGATACTCTGCGCCGTGGTGCAGCGCGACCGGCCCGCGGCGGTCTCCGACGCGGCGGCCGCGAAGCGCCCTCGGGCGGCGCCCTCCGAGCGCGCCGCCCCGGGCGGCCGCGGCTCGTCCCCCAGGTCGCTGCGGACCATGGCCCGCCAGACCTCAGCGGACTTCAACAAGATCGTGCGCTCGAGGTACACGTGGCACCTGGGCCTCATCTACCTGCTCTATGGCTTCGCGTTCCTCATCTACATGACCTTCTTCCAGAAGCGACTCACAGCCGATCTGGACTACAGCAGCGAGGCCGCCGGCTACATCTTCCTGCTGGTGGGGTTGGGCGGATTCTTGGGAGGCGCCCTGTCGGGCGGCGTGTCCGACCGCATCGGCCGGGGACGGACCATCGCTCTGATGTACTTGGTCATGGCGGCGGCGGCGGCTCTCTTCGGCTGGTGGCCGGCACTGCCGGGGCTGCTCATCTCGGCCTTCATCCTGGGCCTAGCCGGCATGGGATTCCCGGGGGTAGTGGGAGCGGCGTGTGGAGATCAGTATGGCCCGGTGCTGGCCTCGGCCGGACTGGGCCTCGTGACC
>JAFGIH010000001.1 GCA_016929985.1 Thermoleophilia bacterium
AGGTCGGTCATCATGGAATCGAGCAGCGGCCCCACAGAGACGATGGCCATCGCACAGAGGAACTGAGTGGGGTAAAGAGGTATGCGGTAACGCAGGCTGGGGTTGCTGATGGGGTCGCTCTGATCCATGGCTTTCCACGATGCCACCAAAGCTTCGAAAATGCTACCGTTCGCATGCAGTGGGCGCCGAAAAGAAGGCGCGCCGGCGCGCTCCGATGAAGGCGGGGATGTCTTGGTCGATTCGTTCAGTGAGTGGAACCCGGTCTTGCAGGCCTTCCTGGCTGCGTTCTTCACTTTTCTCATGACCGGTGTCGGCGCTGCTTTTGTGTTCGGCATGAGATCCATCAATCGACGCATGGTGAATCTCATGCTGGGGTTTGCCGCCGGGGTCATGATCGCGGCCAGTGTGTGGTCTCTGCTTATCCCGGCGATGGACTTGGCCGAAGCCGACGGCCTGCCCAGATGGATGCCCGCGCTGGTGGGGTTCGCGCTCGGAGGACTGTTCTTGTTTGCCGTCGATCGAGTCTTGCCCCATCTGCACCCGGGACCGTCCTCGGACTACAGAGAAGGCATCAAGACCTCTTGGAGCCGGAGCACTCTGCTCGTGGGGGCCCTCACGCTACACAACATCCCGGAGGGTCTGGCGGTGGGGGTCGCCTTCGGTGCGGCGGCGCAGGAAGGCGGCACCACTCTGGCGGCGGCGGCTGCGCTGGCCCTCGGCATCGGCATTCAGAACGTTCCTGAGGGCACGGCCGTGTCGGTACCGCTCCGGGGGGCGGGCATGTCACGGCTCAAGAGTTTCGTCTATGGGGTGCTTTCCGGCGCAGTGGAGCCTGTGGCCGCCGTTGTCGGGGCTGCCGCAGTCGCATTGTCGCGCCCCATACTGCCTTATGTCTTGGCGTTCGCGGCGGGAGCGATGATCTACGTGGTGGTTGAGGAGGTCATCCCCGAATCACAGAGGGGTGAGCATGCCGACTTGGCCACCGGGGGCGCCATGGGCGGATTCGCCCTCATGATGCTCCTCGATGTTGCCCTGGGTTAGAAGACTGCCGGGTCCCGGGCGGCCCGGCGGCTCCACCGGTCAGTCGGCCACCAGCCGCGCGGCTTCTTCAAGGGTCTCGCTCGCTCGGGCCACACTGCTCTCACGCACCCCGGGGGCGGTCAGCCGATCGCCGGCAGCGCCGATCGCCGGGTGCATCGTCTGCCAGTAGACGGCCGTTCCGTGGACCGCGTCGTCCCACGTCTGGTCGACTTGGGCCTGCCATGCCTCCCGCGCCGCGTACAGGCAGTCGAAGACCTTGGTGAGCTGATGGTCGAGTCTGGTGTCGGCCACGTTGATGATCGCCATGTTCCGCTTAGCCACTGCTGCTACCAGAAGGGCATCACTGAAGGTCTTGTAGGCGTCTGGACTTGTCCCTCGCGAGAGTTCGAGGGCCGCAAAGGTTGCTGCCACCGCCGCGCGTCCCCCCTCGCTGGGCTCGGCGATGCCCATCTCCTTCTGGTAATTCGACACCAAGAGACCCACGATCACGATGCCCGCGATAACGATGGGAAACAGCAGCCAGGCGTGATTCGACCTTTTCATGGTGATGAGATAATAGCGCCATGGCTGAATGGGATCTTGACACCCCTCCAGACCGGCCGTCCGCCAAGGAGGAGATCGCCGTTTCGTCTCGGCAGGCCGGCGAACCTTTTGCTGCCCCATCCCTTCCCGATGTCGGCACCGAAGAACCTCGCAATGGATCGAAGCGGCGCGCGTGGTCGAAGTATCCTGCGTGGATCGTCGCCGGTCTGTTGCTGGTGCTGGTGGGCGCTCTCGCCGGGTTCTTCATCGCCCGGTCTCAGTGGGCGAGCGAGTCGGCGAAGCTTGCAGAAGTAAGGGAGGAGCTTGCCGCGGCCCGGAGCGCCTTGACGCTGGCTGAGGAGCGTAACTGGACGTACTACCGCAAGACCGAAGCTCTCACGGCGCAGCTCGAAGATGCCCTGGCAGGCGGGGCGACCATCACCTCCACCACCATGCCGGGACCCGGGGCGGCCGGGACCTTCGACGATGGCGTCTATCTGGTCGGCGAGGACATCCAGCCGGGCGTCTACGATGGAGTGGTTACCGGTGAGGCGGGGTATTGGGCTCGGCTGAAGGCCACCGATGGGATGGTGAGCTCGATCGTCGCCAATGGTTTGCCGCGCGGGCCCTTCGTACTCACCATCGTGGAGTCGGATAGAGCTGTCGAGTTTCGGGGGGTCGTGATCACCGCGAGGTAGTCTGACGGCTTAGCCGCGCGGCGGTCTGTGCCGCCCGTTAGATGCGACTCGGATTCGGGCATAAAGATGAGAAGCGCCGGCCATCTTGGCCGGTCGCGTCTATTGCACACAGGGAGGACGGCGTGGGAGATATCATCGACATCGCGATCGTGGGCGGTGGACCGGCGGGGCTGACAGCGGCTATCTACGCCGCGAGGGGGCGAGCCAAGACCACGGTCTTCGAGACCGGACTGCCGGGGGGACAGATAATGTCGGCCTCCTGGGTCGAGAACTATCCTGGGTTTCCCGATGGTGTCACCGGTCAAGAGCTTGGCGATCTCATGTACCGCCATGCACTGAACGCGGGTGCCGAATTTCTCACGATATCCCCCGTGGAGGCCATCCGGACCAACGGGTGCGACTTCGTCCTCACCTCGGGCGACAAAGAGTACGATGCCCGGGCAGTCATCCTTGCGACCGGCGCCATTCCCAAGAAGCTGGGAGTGCCCGGTGAGGCCGAGTTCGCGGGGAGGGGAGTGTCATGGTGCGCGACCTGCGA